>DASTBN010000682.1:0-10421 GCA_035712045.1 Pseudonocardiaceae bacterium | reverse complement strand
CCGCGCTGGTGGGCTCGGTGTGCGGCTGGTGGTTGAGCGTCCGGCGGACCTTGGCTGACGCGCTGTAGATCTGTCGCACGTTCATGATTTCGCCTAACGGTCTGTGATCGGCCGTGACGCGCCACTGATTGAACGCGAGCGCGTCACCCTTCTCGAAATTCTCGGGCCCCGTAATGTCCTGGCGCGGTAGATGCACGCGTCCGACGGTCACAAAGGGGGACAGCTTTTCGGGCCATTCCACGGTCAGGACGTTGACTGGCATCGCGGTGAGGTCCGCGCATAGCTGGACCTGAAGATCGAAATCGAATGCTCGCGCCTGCAGCTCGTCCACCAGCGTCGGATGAAACACGTCCCGGCCGCTGGTGAGGTCGAGATCGCCATGGATCACATGCGTAGCGCTCTCCGCAGCCGGCGCGACACGTATCTTGGCGACGTAGTCTCCATGACGCACCGCGCCCATGGTCCAGTACGTGGTGAGCAGCGGATTGCGCACCGGCGTCTGCGTTGCTGTTTTCACGAACGCGAGTAGCTCGTCCCATGCCCAGTCTGGCTGCTTCAGCGTGCCCTTACCCGTGAGAAAATCCGTCAAGAGTTCGTGGAAACCGGCCTTGCCGCGGGCCAGGTAGTCATGGAGGTTGTTGGCGATCTCCTCGATGAACAGATAGTGTTTCGCCGTATTGCAGATGAAGATTGGATTGTTCTTGAGCACGAGGTCGAATGTGTTCGAACCCTGCTCGTCTTCGACCAGTTTTAGTCCCTCAACATCGAATATTTTGATCGCAAAGCCAAGACCGGGTCCGAGTTGCGCGTCCGCGCCCAGATGACCGGATGTGCTGGAGAAGCGAATCAGGGCGCCGTGGCGGCCCGGCTTGGCGTAGATGCCCTGCGCATACGCGGCCGGCACATCGGCCAGTATCTCGACTTCTGCCTTGACCAGGCCGAATGACTTCGCGTGCGCGCCGCGGACGGCCCACCCGGTGCCCTCGGTCCTCGGCGATTCACGGCCCTTCTTCTCCCAGAAATCGATTATCTGCGCCAGCAGCTCGTCGATATGGGGATCGATGGTCTCGATCTCAGGGGTATAGCGAACGAATTCGGATGACATCTGTCAGCGCTCCTCCAGGTCGGTCTCGCTTGTTCCGTTCGTTCATTCGTTGCAGCTGCTGAACCCTGCGAGGCTCGGTAACTCGGTGTCACGACACAACATCATGCCCACCTCTCACTGTTGAGACCCGCCGCGAGCCGAAACGGTTCCCGTCCCGTCGACTGACGAGGGCGAGAACCACGCGCAGGTACTCAGTGTGCGCGCGGAATGCGCAGACTGTCTAGGAATATCTATCGAGTTCTCCCCGCTGGCTCGCGTCACGAACCTAGAAATAGCGGACGGTTAGATACCAGCGCCGCTACGTAGTAATCATGACTCGACGATATCAAGCAGTAATCGCATGGCTACAATAATTCAAGCTTGCGATACCGCAGGGGTGCAGCATCACCGTGGCAGACGGCATCGCCCAGCGTGCGAATGGGTTCGTGGATGCTCATGGTGTCGTCCCTTCGGCCCAGGGGACGTGTCCCATTCACGGTGAGCTCCCGTGATGGAGTCACGCTGTGATCACGGTGGGGAGCCAGGGGTTGCCGGTGAGGCGTCACGGATGGTGTCGCTGGCGCGGATGCCATGGCCACGAATGCTGGCGAGGTAGGAGCGCACGCGCAGGTCGTCGTGGAGGGTGTCGGTGCTGTGCCAGTACCCCGGGACAGCTTAATGCCGCTTGGGGCTCTTGAGTGCCTTCCGAGGCGTTGTTGTCCATGGGATTTTGAAGTTCGGCCGCCTGTGTGTGCAGTGGTTCATGCGGACCGTTCGTACTCGTTGATCAGGCCACCCAGAACTGGTCGACGCTTGATGCGTTGATGGATGAGATCCGCACGATACGCAGGTGCCGCTGGTTGACAATCAGCATCGGCCGGTGAGTTCGGCTCGGAGGGTGCGCACGAACCGTTCGGCGAAACAGTCCACCTGCGGGCAACAAGGAGGAATCTGGACCACGGGTGTAGCGCTCGATTAGCCAGACCTGGGTGACGTGTGGGAATGGCAGGCCGGCGGGGGCGGGGAGGACCTGGATGGTGCGGGTGGTGACGCGGCCGTGACCGGTGTCGGTGGCACGGAAGGTGACCGGTGTCTGGGACCAGGGCAGGGCGTCGGGCGCGGCGAAGAGCGTGGGCTGGTTCTCTTTGACGGTGAAGACGAATCCCGCGCCGCGTTCGTGGAGGTATTCGGCGTGGGCGCGCTGGGTGTGGAGGGCGTCCGCGGTGATCACCGTCCGGGTCAGGTCGAGTCCGGTCCCGGCGAGCTGATCGAGCAGGGGTGCAACAGATCGGCAAGTTGGATGTCGCGGATCTCGGATGCGCGGTAGGTCCGGTGTCGGAGTCCCGTGGCCGACGCAGGACCCCGGCACGTTCCCACCGGCGCAGGGTTGCCAGGACCAGGTTTGGGCGTGGGCGAGTTCGCCGACGCCCAACGGAGTCGTCGTGATCTGGGCGAAGCCAAACCGGGGGTCCTCTTCCTCACCTGCGCAAACGCTCTGAGCGGGTCGCGCTGAGCCGGCTGGGGTCTGAACACAGTGGCCCCCGGTTTGGCCCCCGTGGCCCCCTCTGGCGAGGAGGAGGGTTACCTATGACACTCGACGAGTCAGGGGGAATCAGCCAGCCGTCAGGAACCCAGAGGTTGATGGTCGTATGGTCGACCGGTACTCCGCGCTGAGCCAGCAACTCTTCAACATCGCGATACGGCGGTCCATGACGGAGATACTGGCGCACTGCCGGCACGGTCACTTCCTGGGGGAACCGGAAGCCGGTGAACGCCGATGGTGGCGGCAGGACCGGACGAGCACGGCGGATGCAGCGCGTGCGTTTGAGCATGCCGAACGACCTCTTCCTGCTGTGCGACAGTCCGGGCAGGACTATGGGGCGGGTAAATAGTGCCATTAACCGATGGGTGTGGCTCTTCTGGAGTGACGGTGCCGGTGGGGCGGGCCCGATCTGGGCGATGGCTCATGCGTCAGGCTTGGCCGGGTTTGGGTGTGATCGGCGCGTTGGTGGCGTGATGTGGGAGGGCTCCTGGTAGATCGACAGGTTCTGAAGCCAGGCGATCTTGAACCAGGAGCCCGTGATGTTATCTTCCCCTGTCTGCACCTGCTGTGTCTGCCCGGCCCACGGCCCGGCCGGCCACGGCGCCGGCCACCCCGACGGCGGGGTGGGGTGGGCCGGCCCGGCCCGGCGGTATCTGGAATCGGTAGTGGAGTGGTTGGACGGGCCGGAGGCGATGGGTGCCGGACACGGTGAACTGGAAGCCCGGCTCCAGGGCCACTCGCGGGAGCAGTATCGGCTGCTGTTGCAGGGGCATCTGGATGAGCGTGCCCGGTTGGAGAAGCGCCGCAGCGCGGTGACCGGAAGCGATGGCGTGTCGCGGCCGCGGGTGGAGAACGGCCACCGGCGCGGGCTGACCACCGTGTTCGGGCCGGTCGCGGTGACCCGCAAGGCCTATCGGGCCGTTGCGGGCACTGCTGCCAACGTCGGCACTGCCTGTCCGGCCGCCTCGGGCGCACTGCCCGGGCCAGCGTCGGAGCTGATGCCGGAGGGCACCGGCACGACAACGGGCACGGCGCCAGAAGCGCCGGTGCCGCAAGCACCGGCGCCGGTAACGCCGACGCGGAATCTGCATCCGGCCGATGCGATTCTGAACCTGCCGGTGGGCAGGCACTCGGCAGGACTGCAGCGGTTAGCGGCGGTGGAGGCGGCGCGGGGGTCGTTCGCCGATGCCCGGGAGGCGATCGAGCGGGCAACCGGGGTGCGGCTGGGCAAACGGCAGGTGGAGGAGTTGGCCCGCACGGCCGCGGTGGACACCGAGGCGTTCTACGCCGCCCGCCGTCCCCTGCCGCGCCCAGGCCAGGTCTTGGGCCCGCAGGCCGATGGCAAGGGCATTGTGATGCGCCCGGGCAGCCTGCGCCCCGGCACGGCCGCGCGGGCCGCCCGGGCATCAGCGAAGCTGGCCACCCGGCTCTCACCCGGAGAGAAACACGGCCGCAAGCGGATGGCCGAGATCGTCGCGGTGTACGACCTGGACCCCGCCCCGCGCACGGTCGAGGACATCATCCCCACCCGCCGAAGGCCACAGCAGGACAAGCCGGCACGCCGGCCGGGCCCGGTCGTGACCGGCAAATGGCTGGCAGCCAACGTCACCGACGACATCCCCGCCGTCATCGCGGCCATGTCCGGCGAGGCCGAACGCCGGGACCCGGCCCATGAGCGGACCTGGGTCGCGCTGGCCGGCGGCAACCGCCAGCAGATCGACACGATCCGTGACCAGGCCACCACCCGTGGCGTCACCGTCACCGTCGTGATCGATTTCGTGCACGTCCTGGAGTACCTATGGAAGGCCGCCTGGACGTTCTTCTACCCCGGCGACCGTGACGCCGAGACCTGGGTCGCCGACCAGGCCCGCACTATCCTGACCGGTCGCGCGGTCGATGCCGCCGCCACGATCAGGCACCAGGCCGACGAAGCCGGCTTCCGCGACAGCGAACGCACCGGCGCCGACGAAGCCGCCGCCTACCTCACCCGCAAGGCCCCATACCTGAACTACGCCACCGCCCTGGCCAGCGGCTGGCAGATCGCCACCGGCATCATCGAGGGCGCAGCAAGGTTTCTGATCAAGGACCGGATGGACATCACCGGCGCCCGTTGGAGCACCCCCGGAGCCGAAGCCGTCCTCCGGCTCCGCGCCGTCATCGCCAACGGCGACTTCGACGAGTACTGGCAATACCACCAGCAGCACGAACTACGCCGCAACCACCTCGACCGATACCAGGAACTCGATCTTGCAGCCTAACCCTCACATCACTGCAGAAGAGCCACACCCTTAACCGATTAACCGATGATGGTGCGAAATGGGCACAGCTGACTATTACGACCTTTCTGTCCCGATTTCGGGCGTAACTGTCGTCACCACCGCTTGATCACTTAGCGAGGGGCTCAAGACGGTATCGGCGGCACCGTTTGAAGAGCTGATATACTTTCGCCGGGAGGTAGCATGACATCGTCCGCAGGGGTGTTCGCTGGGAGGGTTATGCTATGAGTCTTGGGGATATCGTTGGTGATCTGCTCGGTGGCCAAGGTGGTAGTCGCAATGCTGTCGTTTCAGCCCTGCTGGCGTCGATCAATAGTCGGCCTGGCGGTATAGGTGGCCTGATCGACAAGTTCCATGCGGCAGGGGCCGGTCACGTGATCGACTCGTGGATCGGCACCGGTGAGAACCTGCCGGTGTCGCCCGGCACTCTCGAGAAGGTGTTCGGCGGGGACGAACTCCATGCGTTAGCTGGCCAGTCTGGTGTCGCGCCCGAGCAAGCCACAGGGATCCTCGCGCAAATCTTGCCGCACGTGATCAGCGGTGCGACACCGAATGGGAAACTGCCAGTGACTGGTCAGCTTGATGCATCAAACGTGCTCAATGCCGTCTCCCAAATCTTCGGGCACTAGCGTTTCCTGATGGGAGTCTGCGACCGCCCTCAGTGCTTTGGCCGGAGGGCGCACTGGCGGCTCGGGTTGTACGCTCTCAAGCAGTGGAGAGCCGGGACGGGGCACGGACACGGCGCTTCGCGCGGGGAGCGAGTACTCCGGAAGGACGGGGACGACGTGGATGTGTTGAGGGCCGGAGAAAACCTGGGAATCGACCAGAAGCTCACCTCTAGTAACGGCAAGCACACCCTGATCATGCAGGGCGATGGCAACCTGGTGCTCTACACGGAGGCGAACACTCCAGTCTGGGCGACCGGAACCCAGGGCAAGGGCGCAGTCCGTGCCAGCTTGCAAGCTGACGGCAACCTGGTGCTCTACACGAAAGAGCGGGACAGGTGGTTTCACAAAGAGGCCCCCGCCCCAGTCTGGGCTTCCCACACCAGCGGCGAGAATGTCAGGCTCGTCCTGCAGGACGACCGTAACCTGGTCATTTACACCGCTGATGGTCGAGCGTTGTGGGCGTCGGGCACGGCCCTGGCTGGGAGAGCCGAGACCCCGGCAACTGAGGCCCCGGCCGCACCGGTTTCACCGGCCCCGGCCGCACCGGCTCAGGCCCCGGCCGCACCGGTTTCACCGGCCCCGGCCGCGTCGGCTGAGCCTCCGGCAAAGCGGATCTATACGGTGATCAGCGGGGACACCCTCTGGGCGATCGCCGAGAGGTTCTACGGTGACGGTAGCCAATATCCCAAGATCGCCTCCGCTAACGGCATCGCCAATCCGGATCTCATAATGGTCGGGCAAGAGCTCACCATACCCGAGTGACTCAAAAAGCGTCCCGGAAGCGCCCACAGGCTCGTTCGCAGGCTTGTGGCGGGGATTGTGCTGAGTCGCCGCCGCAGCGTGTCAGGCACCCCCTGCACTTGTTGAGTCTCTGCCCCAGCGCAGCCGACTGAGCAAACGCACAAGCAGCGGGCGGCGGTCAGCGAGGCCGGGGATCACCAGCGGGGTCACTGTCGGGTTCCCAGGCCAGGAGTGCGGTCATCCGATGACCAAACACGATCCACCAGCGGGCTCCAGCAGCGGCGCTGCGGCTAGTGGGTATAGCGTTGTTGCTATGCCCTGGGGTACCGTAGAGCTGGAGTCGGAAGTCCGGGAGTGGCTCGAGGGGCTACCGGCGGAGCTGTTCGCTACAGCGGCGTTCTACATCGATCTTCTCGCTGAACGCGGGCCGCTTCTTGGTGAGCCGTACACGCGGCAGCTCGATGGGAAACTCCGGGAGCTGCGATTTCACATTGATCGGCAGTCGGTGCGGGTGACCTACTGGATAGCGACGGGGCGCCGGATCGTGTTGCTGACGGTGTTCGCGAAGTCGCGGATGCGTGAGCACCGCGAGGTTGAGCGGGCACGCGGGGCGTTGGCTCGATGTATCGCCGAGGAGCGCACAGTGGAGGAGGGCGATGATGGCGGAGCGTGAGTCGTGGGCCGGGATTCGTGAGCGTCGGCTGGCGGAGCCGGGTGCGGCCGATGCGTACGAAGCAGCCCGGCTGGCGTTCGAGCTCGGTGCCGCCGTCCGAGATCTTCGGGTCTCACACGGGTGGAGTCAGGCTGAGCTCGCGTCGGCGGCTGGGATGACGCAGTCCGCTGTGGCGCGTTTCGAGGCCGGAGGCACGATTCCGACACTGCCAGTCCTGGGAAGAATCGCGCACGCCCTGGATGCGGACTTGACGGTCCGGGTTTCGGCTCGAACCGGCGCGGCCTGACCGGCGGTAACGCATCCGAAATACCAGCTGGCACATGACTTGCTGGCAGCTGTTGAGCGTCATTCCTTGTGATCACCGCCGGGTGCCTGTGGAGTGCCAAAACTCATCACAGGTGAGGTGACCTGCGGTTTCGGCGATCATGAGTGCGCATGGCATGATCATCGGCTGTGCTGTTCCAACTGCTGTATCTCATCGCGGTGAGGCTGTTTGGCTGGCTTGGACTGCTCGCCCGCAGCCACGCAGCCAAGAACGTCGAGATCCTCATCCTGCGCCACGAAATCGCAGTACTGCGCCGCCAGGTGACCAGGCCTCGTCTGACTTGGCCGGACCGGGCGATCCTGTCCGCGTTGACCCAGCTGCTCCCACGCCAGCTGCGTATCCATCGGATCGTCACCCCCGCCACGCTGCTGTCCTGGCATCGCCGCCTGATCACCAAACGATGGACCTATCCCCATCGGTCAGGCCGCCTGCCGATCACCGAGGAGATCCGCAAGCTGGTGCTGCGCCTGGCCCAGGAAAACCCCTCCTGGGGCCACCGCCGTATTCGACGGATCCTGGCCGCTGCCCGACTCGGCCCGGCACCACGCCGGGCAGACACCGGGTGGCGGACCTTCCTGCGCGCTCAGGCCGCCGGGCTGCTGGCCACCGACTTTTTCACCCTGGACACCATCGGGCTGCGCCGCCTTTATGTATAAGTTACGTGGAATCACGCTCCGGAGTGGTCTCGCAGAAGGGCCGCACCGGCGGCCGTGTCATCCCGTTGAGCGTGTTCGTGACGGTGGTGTTGTGCGAGAAGTGGCCGGTCCTGGGGCGGTGCGGGCGGGCCGCTGAGTGGCTGCAGATCTGGTCTGACCTGGGACGGGCGCCTGGCACGATCGACGCGTATGGCCGTGGTCTGGCCGAGTACCTGCAGGTGTGCGAGCGGGATGGGATTGACCCGTTGACCGCGAACCGCAGCCAGGTGGCGGCGTTCGTGCGGGAGTTGACCAGCCGTCCCAGCCGCAGAGGCGCCAACGTGCTCGTTTTGGACTCCGGTGCCGGTCTGGCCAATGCGACGCTGCAGCAGCGCCTGGTGCCGGTGCGGCTGTTTTACGACTTCCTGGTCGAGGAGGGCGTGCGGGCGTCCAACCCGGTCGGGCGGGGCCGTTACGCCTCGGGGCGGGGCCGGGGTGGATCGGCTCGCGGTCTAGTGCCGCGTCTGGTCAAGCTGCCGTGGATTCCCGCTGAGCAGGAGTGGCTGCGGGTGCTGGAGGTCTTTCGGGTCGAGCCGATCCGCAACCGGGTCATGCTCGCCTTGGCCTACGACGCGGCTCTGCGCCGGGAAGAGTTGTGCGCGCTGCGCACCGACGATCTGGACCCTGCCCATCGCACGCTGCGGGTGCGGGCCGACACGACCAAGACCCGCCGAGAGCGCGTGGTGCCGTACTCGGCGCCCACCGGTGTGCTGCTGGGCCAGTACCTGCGGCACCGCACCAGCATCAGCCGGGCGCGCGGTCAACTGTTTTTGTCGGAGTCACGGCGCAACCACGCCCAACCGCTGACGTTGTGGACCTGGTCGAAGGTTGTCCGCCGCCTTGCGCTGGCCGCGGAGGTGCCCGGGTTCTCCACGCACACCACCCGGCATCTGTGCCTGACCGACCTGGCCCGGATGGGCTGGGAGATCCACGCGATTGCGTCGTTCGCCGGTCATCGCAGCACCGAGTCCACAATGCGCTACATCCACTTATCCGGGCGGGAGTTGTCCGAGCGGTTGAACGCCTCGATGTCGCATCTACACGCCTGGCGGATCGGCATGCTCACCGGCGCCGATGGGGACCGGGCGTGACCATGAGCGCGTCGCAGCGCCGGAACTTCGGCGTCTCGCCGGCTTCGACCAAGTCCACGCTGTTGTTGGATGTCAGCGGCTTCGACCGGTGTGTTGTGCTGCTTGCTGGGGAGGGCGAGGCACTGGCCGCGCTAGACGCACAGGCCCTGCGACGCAACCGCTCGGTCGGTGTCCCGCGGCGAACCGCCACCTGCTGGCGGGCGCTGTCGCGTCTGGTCGAGCCGCTGGACGCGGCCCGGGACCTGCTCCACCACGGTGATGACGTGGCCTTTCGCCGGGCCGGGCTGCACGCCGCCGCGATTGTGCTGGACAACTGCGCCGTCCTGGGCCGATCGTGGTGGGGCTGGACAGCCTGGGACTGGGCGAGGCTGGCTGGTGCCAGCAGCGCGGAGTTCCGGGCCGCCCAGCCGTTGCCGACCCAGACCACCGTGCGCCCGTTCCTGGTTGCGCTGGGCTATCTGCTGGGCGAGTTCGCCGAGTTCCAGCACCTGGGCGCCTTCAACCGTCTGCGTCTGGCCCAGCTCATCTTCGGGCCGGCGCCGGTCACGGTGGCGATGGAGCAGGTGGCCGAGGTGATGCGGCGCTGGGGTTACCGCAGCCAGACCCGCGAGGATGGCCGTTACCGGCTTCCCGGCATCCTCGCCCAGGCCCTGCTGATCAACCGCAGTCCCGATCTGGCGGACCTGAGTACCGAGGCCTTCGCCCGTCTACACGCGCACCCGGCCACCACCGGGCGCCACCACTCGGGCACCCTCTACGCGTTGCAGCGCGCCGTCGCTGAGCTCGGGTACTGCCAGGCGCCGGTGCGGCCCGGCTTCAACCACGCCCCCACCCTGGCCGGGGTGCCCTCCAGCTGGGCGGACCACCTCGACCGCTGGCACGACACCTCGACGCTGAGCCCGGACGTGCGCGCCAACATCCGGGTCAACATGGCCAAGGCCGGGCGGTGGCTGGCTGCCGAGCATCCCGAGGCCAGCGACCCCAGCCAGTGGACCCGTGCCACCTGCGCGGCCTGGGTCGCGGCGGTGGACCGCATGGCCGTCGGCGACTGGGTGCAGCGACGCGACCACCTGCACGACCGGGTTGGGGCGCCGATCGTCCCGCGCACCAAGGCTCACATGCTCATGGGCACCCGCGTCTTCTTCCGCGACCTGCAGGAATGGGAGTGGATCCCGCGCCGCTTCGATCCCACCCGGGCTCTGGCGGTGCCCCGCAGCGTCGCCGCGCTGATCGGCACCGACCCTCGCGTGATCGCCGACGACGTCTGGGCCAAGCTGCTCTGGGCCGGGCTGAACCTGCAAGCCCAGGACCTGCCCGGCACCTCG
>DASTBN010000681.1:0-4676 GCA_035712045.1 Pseudonocardiaceae bacterium | reverse complement strand
TCGGCTGGGTGGCCCAGTGCAGGTCCTCCAGGATCACCACCAGTGGCTCCTCCGCCGAGAGGGTGCCCAGCCAGGACGCGATCGCCTCGAACAGGCGGTACTGCTCGACCTCGGGGCTGGAGCGGATCGGGCTGGGCAGGCCGGGCAGCAGCGTGGCCAGCTCCGGCACCAGCCGACTGAGCTCGGAGGGTAGGTGCCCGAGCCCAGACCGCAGTACCGCCGGAGAGCAGTGCTGGATGTAGTGGGACAGCATCTCCACGAACGGCTGATAGGGCACCGCGAGGCCCTCGTCGCAGCGCCCGAACAGCACGTTCGTGCCCCGGGCGTGCACTTCCCGGGCGAATTCGGCGACCAGGCGGCTCTTGCCCACCCCGGGCTCGCCCCCGACCAGGAGCACCTGCCTGCTCCCGCTGCCGCTGCGCTCCAGGGCGGATCGCAAGGCGCTCCGCTCGACCAGGCGCCCGACGAATCCGGTCGCCTCGGTCACCCGCAGCGGCCCGGGCAGGGCCACCGCCGCCGGGGACGCCATCTGGGCCCATTCCAGCCGCCAGATCGTGGTCTGGTACGGCATGCCACGCAGCGTGATGGTCCCCGCCCGGGTGAAATGAGCCTTGGTGCGGCCCTGGGCCACCGCCCGCACCGTGTCGGTGACCAGGATCTGCCCGCCTTCGCACCGCTCACACAGGCGGGCCGCGGCGACGACCGGGGTGCCGAACCAGTCGCCGTCGCGCTCGGTGGCGTCTCCCAGAGCCGCCCCCACCCGCATGACGAGCCGCGGGGCGGCGGCCCGGTGGCTGCGGCGCTGCACCGCCTGCTGCATGGCGGCAGCCGCAGCGACCGCGTCGGAGGCCGCGCGGAACACGGCCATGACCCCATCACCCAGCGTCTTCACCTCGCGGCCGCCATGAACGGCGATCGTCTGGCCGAGCAAGCTCAGGTGAGACTGGCGCAGCTGGTCGAAGGCGGCGTCCCCCATCAAGCTCATGATCTTGGTGGAATCCACGAGGTCGGTGAACAGCACCGTGACGGTGGTGGTGCCCCCTGCCCCCCGCATCGTGATTAGAGCTCCTCGATCACATCAGGAACCTGGATCGCCGCACTGGCTCAGTACCCCGTGACCCCGCGTGCGTGACAGCGATTACAGACATGAGCCCGCCCGGCACGTAGATCTGTGGATACGCCGCCACACGCTCAAGAGGGTGGTTCATGCCAGATCACAGCGCACCGCCAGTGCGAGTCTCATCATCAAGCCACTGTCCGGCCCATTGCCCACGTCGCAGCCGGATCTCCGAGGCTAGCACCCGACCCGTTGAGAGAGATCGCGATGCCCGCCACCGCCTGCATGGCTAGTTGCGCCGAGTCGGATGAAACGTCGGATATCGCCACGTTGCTGCGCGTCGCGATGGAGGGTGATTCCCGTGCCTGGACTGAGATCGTGCTCCGATACGGCCGGCTCGTCGCGGCCACCGTTCATTCGTTCCAGCTCCAGGACGCCGATGCTCTCGACGCCATCCAGATGACCTGGCTGCGGCTGCTGACGAAAGGCCGCCGGATACAAGATCCGGACAAGCTGACGGCGTGGCTGATCACCACCGCCCGGCGGGAATGCCTGGCTATTCTCCGCCGGTCCAAGCGGGTCGCCTACCGTGAGGACATAGCGGACACGCCAGCTGATTCCGCGGGATGGCCCGAACAGCGTTTCCTGGCCAGCGAGGAGGTCAGCGCGGTGCGGGGCCTGGTCGCTGAGCTTCCGGTGCGCGGGCGGACTGTGCTGTGGGCGCTGTTCGCCGAGCCAGGCCGGCCTTACAGTGAGATCGCCGCCGCGATAGGAATCCCGATCGGCAGCCTCGGGCCGACCCGGGCGCGGGCGTTGCGGCAGCTGAGGCAGCGGCTCTGCGAGCGCGGGCTGGTCTGAGAAGTCACCGGGTTCAGGTGCGTTCGGCCACGTAGCGGCGCAGGCCCGCGAGATCGGTCACCGTGATGGAGCGGCGCTCGGTGGTGATGTACCCCGCCCCGCGCAGCTGGCTCAGCGCGCGGCTCGCCGCCTCCCGGCTCACCCCGATCCAGCTGGCCAGATCCTCGTGCGTGAGGTCCAGGCCGACGTGGGTGCCGCCACCGTTGTGCTCCCCATACCGCCCGGCCAGATAGACCAGGCGAATCGCTGTCCGGCTGATGGTATCGCCAGCGTCACGATCGGCGAGGAGCTTGTCGGTCTCCCGCAGCTCAGTGACCAAGGTCCGCAGTAACCGCAGCGTGACCTGGGGATGAGCGCCGAGGAACTCGTGGAACACACTCGCCGACACCACAAGCGCCTGAACCGGCTCCATCGCGGTGGCCGTCGCTGAGCGGGGCCGCCCGTCCAGCGCCGACATCTCACCGAGTAGCTCGCCCGGCCCCTTGACCGCCAGAAGCAGCTCACGTCCTGGCAGCGTCTGCACCGAGACCTTCGCCCGGCCCTCCCGCAGCGCGACCACGCTGCCACCTGGATCGCCCTCGAAGAACAGCACCTCCCCGCGCTCGTAACCGCGGCGGTACCCGCGGCGCTCGAGGGCGTCCCACTCCGCTGGGCCGAGGAGCTGGCGCTGGTGTACAGGGCCAGGTGACGTCACGCCGCCCCTTTCAGGAGAGATCGTCGCGGCGCCCGCCGGGGACTCGCGAGGCATCGCCGATCAACGGGCGCGGCGGACTAACCGCTGTGGCTCCAGGATAAGCACACTCTTTCCCTCCAGGCGCAGCCAGCCCCGGTGCGCGAAATCGGCGAGCGCCTTATTCACCGTCTCCCGGGAGGCACCGACCAGCTGGGCGATCTCCTCCTGGGTGAGGTCATGGGTGACCCGCAGCGCGCTGCCCTCCTGGGTGCCGAAGTCGTGCGCGAGCTGCAGCAGCGCTTTCGCCACCCGTCCCGGTACGTCAGTGAAGATCAGGTCGGCGAGCATGTTGTTAGTCCGGCGCAGCCGCCGCGCGATCACCCGCAGCAGTTGCTCGGCGATCTCCGGCCGCTTGGTGATCCATTCCCGCAGCGCGGCGCGGTCCATGGTGACCGCGCTGACTTCCGTCACCGTGGTGGCCGTGGAGGTCCGCGGCCCGGGATCGAAGATCGATAGTTCACCGAACATGTCGGAGGGGCCGAAGACGGCGAGCAGATTCTCCCGGCCATCGGGTGATTTGCGCCCAACCTTGACCTTGCCGGAGAGCACGATGTATAGGCGATCGCCCGGCTCACCCTCGGCGAAGATGACATGGCCGCGCGGGAAACTGACCGGCTCCAGAGCGGCCCGCAAGGTCTGAGCCGCCGCCGAGTCAACGCCCTGGAAGATGCCAGCTCTGGCCAGGGGGTCGTTCATCACAGGAGTGGAGTCTAGGACCGTTGGCCGACACGGGGGGAGTGTACGGCAGCCGATCGGCGCACCCCCAGCCTGCCACGGACGCCGTTGAGGGATTGGCCGGACACTGGCCGGATGCCCTGCGGGAACTCCAGGTCATCCGGCTGCACCAGCGCACTGTCCCGGGCGGCTTGACTGCGCAGGCGGCGCTCGACGCGCTCCATCGCCAGCGCGAAAAACATGATCAGCACTGGGATGGCGGCAACGAACCAAATGGTCATGGTGGGAGGGATCATGCCCTAGTCACCCATCGGGGCCATCGGCGGGGTCCCCTAGTGGGTGAGTCGGCCTGAGCGAGGAGCGTGACCGCCACCTCCGTACGCTTGGGGGCGTGCCAGCTCGATCGCGCCGGTCCTTCGCTGGGGAGACACACCTCGCGCTGGTCCGGCGAGCCCGCCGGATGGACCGGGTGCTCGCCACCGCGTACCCCGGCGCGCACTGCGAGCTCGACTTCGGCACGCCGTTACAGCTCGCCGTCGCCACCATCCTCTCCGCGCAATGCACCGATAAGCGGGTTAACGAGACCACCCCGGCACTGTTCGCCCGGTATCGCAGCGCCGCCGACTACGCCGCCGCCGACCGGGATGAGCTGGAGGAGCTGATCCGGCCCACCGGGTTCTACCGGAACAAGACGACGGCCCTGATGGGCCTGGGCGCCGCGCTGGTCGGGCGGTTCGGTGGCGAGCTGCCTGGGCGGCTGGACGATCTGGTCACCCTGCCGGGCATCGGGCGCAAGACCGCCAATGTGATCCTGGGCAATGCCTTCGGCATTCCGGGCATCACGGTGGACACCCACTTCGGGCGGCTGGTGCGCCGCTGGGGCTGGACCAGGCACGAGGACCCGGTGAAGATCGAGCATGCGGTCGGTGAGCTCATCCCGAAGCGGGACTGGACGATGCTGTCCCACAGGGTGATCTTTCACGGCCGCCGGGTGTGCCACTCCCGCCGCCCGGCGTGCGGGGTGTGCCCGCTGGCCGGGGACTGCCCGGCCTACGGCACCGGCCCCACCGAGCCCGGAGTCGCCGCGGGCTTGCTGCGGGGACCAGAAACACCGCACCTGCTGGCGATGGCCGGCCTGGGCGCCGAGGTGAGCGGGGCCGAGGTGAGCGGGTGAGCCGCGCGCTGCGCTGGGTGCTGGTCACCGTGGTGCTGGTGTTCGCATTGGCCGTGGCGTTGTGGCCGGTGACGCACCGGAGCGGGGCGCCGGGGGCCGCGCCCGCCGCGAGCGCGCCGGAGAGCATCGCCGTGCTGCGCTCACGCGCGGCGCTGGGGCCGTGCCCGGCACCGTCCCCG
>DASTBN010000680.1:0-3683 GCA_035712045.1 Pseudonocardiaceae bacterium | reverse complement strand
TTCTCAGTATTAGGCTAACTACCGGGCCAGCAAAGGTCAATATCACCAGATACATTATAAGAATAAATACAGGCGAGAAGCTCGCCACCAAAAGGATGCTAGCGATTCTTTGTGAGAAACCGTAGCCAAGCAGCAATCCGTCTGCTGCAAGAAAGAACCCAGTCAATTGGGTTAGCTGCGAAATCCAATGCCGATACGTGCCTAGGGCCTCTTGCAGTTCTATCTGCATAGATTGTTTATCATGGGTATCATGGGCATCCATGAATGAAGGATAGCGGAGTAGGGATTCAAGGGCACTGGGCCGTGACTCCTTGTTCGCTCAATCCTGGCCATCCCTCCGATAGATCCCTTGTCACTGTCGTGACGCTCGCGGATGGGTGAAACTTGGGGTGCGCCCCCGCTGACGTCGTCGCGCCTTGGTGCTATGTGCCTGTCCGATAGATGGACGCTGGAGCCCGCCCGGTGAGTGCCCCGGATTGCTGCTGCGAGCGCGTGTTACAGGATTTCGATCTTGTTGCGGGCTCTGCGGGCGGCGCTGGTCTGGGTTGTCGGATCGGCAGGGAGGTGGCGAATGGATATCGTCCATCCGCGGGTCGCCGGAATCGATGTGCACAAGCGGGTCGTCTGGGTCGCGGTCCGGCTTCCGGGCAGCGTGCCCGGGGAGCGGAAGGTGATGGTCAGGAGCTTCAAGACGTTCTGGCGGTCGCTGCAGAAGATGACGGGCTGGCTCGCGGAACTGGGTGTGAGTGACGCAGCGATGGAGTCGACGGGAGTGTACTGGTGGCCGGTCTATCACGCCCTGGCCCAGGCCGGAACGATCGAGGTGTGCGTGTGCAACGCGGCGCACATGCGCAACGTCCCGGGCCGGAAAACCGACATCAGGGACTGTCAGTGGATCGCTGAGTTGCATGAGCACGGGCTGCTGCGGCCCAGCTTCATTCCGGGGCAGCAGGTCGCGGCGTTGCGGGCCCGCACCAGGTACCGCAAGAAGCTGATCGAGCACCGCGCCTCGGAGGGCCAGCGGCTGTCGAAGGTGCTGGAGGACGCCGGTATCAAGATCGACTCGGTGGCGTCGGAGCTGCTGGGGGTCTCGGGCCGGGACATGATCGAGGCGCTCATCGGCGGGGAACGCGACCCATCCCAGCTAGCGGGCCTGGCCCGGGGGCGGCTGCGCGCCAAGCTCGATGACCTGCAGATGGCCTGCGACGGCCGGTTCACTACCGGTCATGCCCAGCTGTGCCGGATCCACCTCGATGCCTACGACCTGCTGACCGGCCAGATCGCCACGCTGGATCAGCTGGTCGAGCAGGCTGCCCGGCCGTTTGCGGCGGTCATCGCCCGCCTGGTCACCATCCCAGGGATCGGGCCGCGCCTCGCGCAAGTGATTGTCGCCGAGACCGGTGGCGACATGGCACGCTTTGCCACCAGCGCCCGGCTCGCCGCCTGGGCAGGGCTGGCGCCCGGCGATAACGAGTCCGCGGGCAAGCGCAAGAGGGCAGCTGCCCGCAAAGGCAACCCGCACCTCAGAGCCGCGATGGTCGAAGCGGCGTGGGCTGCGTCCCGCACCGCCAGCCGCCCCGGTGCCCGGTTCCGGCGGCTGGCCCGCCGGTTCGGCAGGCTCAATATCAAGAAAGCCGCCGTCGCTGTCGCGCACACCCTTCTCTGCGTGGCCTGGGCGGTCATGAAACACGACAGCGATTACGCCGAGGCCGGCGCCGACTATTACGACCTGCGTGACCAGCGCAACCACGAGCACCTGATCCGCCACCACCAGCAGGCCCTGGCCCGGCTGGGCTGCCAGGTGACCCTGATACCGCCCGGCGACGGACAACCAGCGAGCACAGGCAGCAGCTCCCCTCAATACCCCGCCGCCTGACCGCCTCACCATTTCACCGGCAAGCCGAAATAGCCGGCTCCGCCGGCGCTGCCGCGCGCCTGGCCGGGGCCCCAAGTTTCGTTACAGGTGCCGATGGTCTTGCCGGGCAAGATCACTGCTCAAGGGTGGGCGCTTGCGCCCATCGCCGTGGCGACGTCGGGGTGCTCTCGCACCGGACGCCGCTGGCACGACTCATCGAGGGGGACGAGTTGCTGGCAGCCGCGGCAGTGCCGCTTCGTACAACCACGGGATAAACAGGTTCCGCAGAAACCGGGCCGAGTACTGCTCGGCGTGCTCGATGAACTGTCGCGTGCTGACGGAACCGTGCCGATGTGTCGCGGTCCACGCGTGGAGCATCGTAAAGAACGAGTCGTCGCCAACGGTGCAACGCAACGCGTGCAGGGTTAAGGCCCCGCGTTTGTACAGTCGGTCGTCGAACATGAGGTTCGGCCCCGGGTCGGCGATAACCAGGTCCTGCCGCAGTTCCGCCAGTCGCTCGCGGTGTCGCGCGGCGAGCTGGCCCGCGGACGGGCCGCCCGACTGCTCGGACCACAACCACTCGGCGTAGCAGGCGAAACCCTCGTGCAGCCAGATGTGCTGCCATGACTCCACCGTGAGGCTGTTACCGAACCATTGATGGGCAAGTTCATGCGCGATCAGGCGCTCCTCGCCGTGCCCGCCGAGGAAGTCCGCACCGAAGATCGACATGGCTTGGGCCTCGACGGGAATCTCCAGGTCGTCGTCGGCGATCACTACGGTGTACTGGGGGAAAGGAAAGGGGCCGAACAGCTTTTCGAACGCGGACATCATCGCCGGCTGACGGGCGAAGCGATCGGCGAATTGGCGGACCAGTCGTTGCGGGAGCGCGGCTTGTTGTCGCACGGGGCGCTTGGCGACCTCCACCACCTCGTAGGCCCCGATCTGGACGCTCGCCAGATATGTCGCCATCGGCTCGGGCTGGTCGTACACCCACGTGGTGCGACTGCCGCGGGCCGTGCGCGAGAGCAGTTTTCCGTTCCCCACAACGCGGTAGGACGAGTCTGCCTCCAGCGTGATCTGATAGCTAGCCTTGTTACTCGGGTGGTCATTGCACGGGAACCACGAAGCGGCGCCGTTTGGTTGGCTCGCGACGAGGGCACCATCCGTCAGCTCGTCCCAGCCGACCTCGCCCCACATGCCCCGAACCGGCCGTGGGTTACCGGTGTAGTGCACATCGACCATGATCGTGGCGCCGACGGGGAGCGGTTTCTCGGGCCAGATGTGCAGCTTGCGTCCGCGTGTGGTGAACCGCTGGGCCCGGCGCCCGTTCACTGCCACCTTTGTGACGCGCAAACCGGCGAGGTCGAGGCTGAATCGCGTGAGCGAATGGGTGGCGACGGCGGATAGGCGAGCCCGCCCGAGGAGCAGGTTAGTACTAATCCGATAGGTCAGGTCGAGTTCGTAACGGGTGACGCGGTAGCCGCCGTTCCCGCTATGCGGCAAGTACGGATCCCCCGCTGTGCTCGCCCCGTGCCGTGGTACATCGCTGTGCTGCGGCTTCACGGCATCGTCCACGGGGCGATGGGATTGCCGATCCACCGCGATCCCGGCGGCACCGCTTCCCCACGCATGACCAACGACGCCGGTCCCACAGTTGCGCCCGCGCCAATCGAAGCGGCGGGCAGCGCGATCCCGTGCGGCCCGAGCGTGGCGCCGGCTGCGAGTTCGACCGTGTCCATTCGCAGGATCCGATCATGGAACAAGTGTGTCTGCAGCACGCACCCGCGGTTGACCGTGGCGCCGTCGCCGAGCGTGATCAGGTCGGCCT
>DASTBN010000679.1:0-2731 GCA_035712045.1 Pseudonocardiaceae bacterium | reverse complement strand
CTGCGGTAGTTGCGCAGGGCGTGCGGGTGGTCGAGTGAGGTGGTCAGCAGCCATACCCGCCCGACGTTCCCGAGGCCCCAGGCGAGCCGGGTGGCGAGGGTCAGCAGATGGCCGCCGAACCCGCGTCCCACGCACTCCGGGACCAGCCCGAATTTGGTGATCTGAACCTCACGCCCGGGACGTGGCCGCAGCTGTACGAGGCCGATGGCCTCCTCGCCGAGGTACGCGATCCAGGTCCGGGTACCGGAGTGAGCCAGCAGATTCCGCCAATACTGCTCGGGCCAGGCCAGGCTCGACCAGTGATGCGGCGTGGCGACCCGGCGATGGGTCGAGCGGATCAGCTCCAGCTCAGCCGATCCCACGCTGGCCAGGACGATCTCATCAGGTGGTACCCGCCCCGCGACGAGCTGATCCGGGGAGGTCATCTCCAGGAACGTGACGACCTGATCGACGAGCACCATCCCACCGTGCCAGAAGATCAGACTCAAAGAGTCAGGCTAGAGTCAGGCAGAGTCAGGCGCTGTCACCGAGCGCGGCGAGCAGGCCCCTGACCGACATCGCCCGGCGGTGCGCGGCGCCGGAGAGCTCGTCCAGCGCGCATTCCGGGTCGGCGGGCGGGCCGAGGTGGGTGCAGCCCCGGGGGCAGCCGGTGATCGCCTCAGCCAGGTCGGCGAAGGCGCGGACCACATCGTCGGGGCGCACGTGCGCCAGCCCGAAGGAGCGGATTCCCGGGGTGTCCACCACCCACCCGCCGCCCGGCAGCGGCAGCGCCACCGCCGAGGACGACGTGTGCCGTCCCTTGCCCACTCCACTGACGGCGGCGGTGGCCCGGGAGGCGTCTGGCACCAGCCGGTTGACCAGCGTCGATTTGCCCACCCCGGAGTGCCCGATCAGGGCTGACACCCGGCCCGCCAGCCGCGTGGCCACCGCGTCCACCCCGATCGCCGGACTGGTGATCAGGACTGGCAACTCCAGCGCCGCGTACCGCTCCAGCACGGCCTCCGGCGCGGCGAGATCCCGCTTGGTCAGGCACAGCACCGGTTCCAGGCCACCCGCGTACCCGGCTACCAGGCACCGGTCGATCAGGCCGAACCGCGGCGGCGGATCGGCCAGGGACGCCACGATCAGCAGTTGCTCGGCGTTGGCCACCACGACCCGCTCGTAGGGGTCGGTGTCATCAGCCGTGCGGCGCAGCACGCTGGATCGCTCCTCGACCCGCACGATCCGGGCCAGCGCGTCGGGTGTGCCGCTGACGTCGCCCACCAGCCCGACCCGGTCACCCACCACCACCGGGGTGCGCCCGAGTTCCCGGGCCCGCATCGCGGTGATCCGCACACCCGGGTCATCGTCGGGCGCGCAGGTCCACCGGCCGCGGTCCACCGCCACCACCATCGCGTCCACGGCGTCCGCGTGCTCAGGGCGGCGTTTGGTGCGGGGCCGGGACCCGCGCCGCCCGGGCCGGACCCGGACATCCGATTCGTCGAACCGGCGAAGCCCGTCAGGTCGGCTCAGCCGGCATCACCGGCCAGCATCGCCGACCAGCTGGCCGGGAACCGGGGCAGCGTCTTGGCTGTCGTGGCGATGTCGTCGACGGAGATCCCCGGCACCACCAGGCCCAGGATCGCGCCGGCGGTGGCCATCCGGTGATCGGCGTAGGCCCGCCAGGGACGGCCGGGATCCGCGCGCAACGGCCGGGGCTGGATCTCCAGGCCGTCGCTGGTCTCCCGGACCTCGCCGCCCAGCGCCCCGATCTCGGTGGCCAGGGCGGCCAGCCGGTCGGTCTCGTGCCCGCGCAGGTGGGCGATCCCGCGCAGCCTCGACGGCTCACCCGCCAGCGCGGCCAGCGCCGCGACGGTGGGAGTGAGCTCCCCGATGTCGTGCAGGTCAGTGTCGAGGCCCCGCAGCCGGTCCGGGCCGGTGACCCTCAGCCCGCGCTCGCCCAGCTCCACCTGACAGCCCATCTGAGCCAGCAGCGGGCGGATCGCGTCCCCGGCCTGTGTGGTGCGGGCGGGCCAGCCCGGCACGGTGAGCTCTCCGCCGGTGACCGCCGCCGCGGCCAGGTACACCGTCGCGTTGGACAGATCCGGCTCAACGTCATAGTCCCCGCCGGCGACGGGGCCCGGGGCCACCATCCACCACGTGGCACCGTCACTGTCCACCTCGAGGCCCCGGTCAGCCAGCATCCGCATGGTCATCTCGATATGCGGCCGGGACGGGACCGGCGGGCCGTCGTGATGGACCGTGATCCCGGTGTCGTACCGGGCGGCGGAGAGCAGCAAACCGGACACGAACTGGGAGGAGCCCGAGGCGTCCAAGCGCACCTCACCACCGGGCACCCGGCCAGTGCCGTGCAGCGCGAAGGGCAGCGCGTCGCCCTCGACCCGGCAGCCGAGCGCCCGCAACGCGCCCAGCACCGGGCCCATCGGGCGCTGCCGGGCTCGCTCGTCACCGTCGAAGCGAACCGGGCCATCAGCCAGCGCGGCCAGCGGTGGCACGAACCGCATCACCGTCCCCGCCAGCCCGCACTCCACCAGGGCCCCGCCTCGCACGCCATCGTGCTCGCCGACGTCCAGCTCGTTCCCCCGGCCGGTCACCACCGGCACGCCCAGGACCCGCAGCGCGCCCGCCATGAGGTCGGTGTCACGGCTGCGCAGGGCGCCCCGGATGGTGCCGCCGGTGCCGGCCAGCGCGGTGAGCAGCAGCGCCCGGTTAGTGATCGACTTTGATCCCG
>DASTBN010000678.1:0-2633 GCA_035712045.1 Pseudonocardiaceae bacterium | reverse complement strand
GGACGCCGTGAGCGGGCGGGAGTGGCGGTGACGCGGATCATCGCGGGAGCCGCACGGGGGCGGCGGTTGGCGGTGCCGATGGGGACGGTGACCCGGCCGACAAGTGACCGGGCCAGAGAGGGGCTTTTCGCAACCGTGGCTGCGATCCACGGCCCGCTGCACGGAGCACGGGTCCTGGACCTGTTCGCCGGCTCGGGAGCAGTGGGCCTGGAGGCGCTTTCGCGCGGCGCCGCCCGGGTGGTGTTCGTCGAGTCGGACGCGCGGGTGGCCCGGGTCATCAGGGCCAATGTGGCGGTGGTCGCGCTCCCCGGCGGGGAAGTCATCTGCGAACGGGTGGAGCGGTTCCTGCGCCGCGGCCCGGGGGATGAGCACGCCGTTGACCTGGTGGTGGCCGATCCCCCCTACGCGGCGTCCGGCGCCGAGGTCACCGGGATGCTGGCCGCGCTGGCCGCCCGGGGGTGGCTGAAGCCGGGCGCGCTGGTGGCGGTCGAGCGTGCCACGCGCTCCGGGGCAGTGGCATGGCCGGGAGGGTATATCCCGGACAGGTCCCGCCGGTACGGCGAGGCGACCTTCTGGTACGGTCTCGCCGCAGCTGAAGCGTCGTAAGGGAAGGGCGTGACCGCGTGCGCCGTGTCGTCTGCCCAGGCTCGTTCGACCCCGTGACCAACGGGCATCTTGACATCATCCGCCGGGCAGCCCGGCTCCACGACGAGGTACTTGTGGTGGTCGGCGCGAACCTGGCGAAGGAAGGGCTGTTCACCGTCGAGGAGCGGCTCGCGATGCTGCGGGAAGTGACGGCCGACCTGCCCAACGTCAGCGTGGACAAGTTCACCGGGCTGCTTGTTGATTTCTGCCGCGCGCGCGGCGTCTCCGCGATCGTGAAGGGCCTGCGCGCGGTCAGTGACTTCGAGTACGAGCTGGAGATGGCGCAGATGAACTACCGTCTCGCCGAGGTCGAGACGCTGTTCATGACCGCCAACCCGCTCTATTCCTTCCTGCGGTCCAGCCTGGTCAAGGAGATCGCCAAGTACGGCGGGGACGTTACGTCGCTGGTGCCGGAGCAGGTGCACGGGCGGCTGCTGGCGCGGCTCGCGCAATCCTAAGAGCCGCCGGCCGTACCGGCGGCGGCCGACCTGCCATGAGCGTGGGCGGCGGCCGGCCCGCCATGAGCGTGGGGCAGCTGGACCGCCATGAGCACGGCGGCGGCCGGCCTGCCATGAGTTGGGATTCCGCCAGTCCACTGGGTAAGCTGGCGGTTCCGAATCCGCCCGACACCCATGTTGCCATGCCATATTCCCGCAGTACGTCCACGGCCCGTCGCAACCCCCGTGGGCCGCTGGTGTTTGATACACGGACCCTTCCCCGGCGCCCGGGGTCGGCACGCACCGAGACCCGGACCGTGCCTGCTCCCGCGGAACTGCACACTGGCCTGGCCCGCGTCCCGGAGGGCGCGGACCTCCGGCTGGACGCCACGCTGGAGTCGGTGACCGAGGGCGTGCTCGTCACCGTGACGGCGGTGGCCCCGGTCGCCGGCGAGTGCGCCCGGTGCCTGGAACCGGTGTCCCAGACGATCGAGGTCCGGTGCCGGGAATTGTTCAGTTATGAGCAAGGTGCCGGTGACGTGGATGAGGACGGGTACGCTCTGGATGGAGACCTGCTCGACCTTGAGCCGGTACTCCGTGATGCCTTGGTGCTCGCGCTCCCGCTCGCGCCTCTTTGCCGCCAGGATTGTCCTGGTTTGTGCGTCGAGTGTGGGGCGTTGCTCGCCCAGGCGGGCCCGGAACATGGGCATGAGAGTGCCATTGACCCCAGATGGGCGGGGCTGTGGCAGCGGATGACGCAGGCAGAACCGGTCGGCCAGCCTGTGCCGGAGACGTGTGAGGAGAGTGGACGTGGCCGTCCCTAAGCGGAGGATGTCGCGAAGCAACACCAGGTCGCGGCGGGCGCAGTGGAAAACCACGGCCCCCGTGCTGGTGCGCTGCCCGCAATGCCGCGATCCCAAGCTGCCCCACACCGCTTGCCCGACCTGCGGTACGTACAACCGTCGTCAGGTGATCACACCTTCCTGACGCGCTGTGCGGCGGATCCGCCTGGCGCATGGCGTGAGCCGTGCGGCTGGCGGGACCCCCAGACGGTCCTGGGGGGAGGAGGACAGCATGAAAGGCGCTGCCGAGCACGAGGGACGGGGCAACCAGTCCCCGGTCGATGCTCTGCTGCGGGTCCTTGACGCGCGCCTTAGCCCCACGTTGCTCGAGCGTGCGCTTACGCACCGGTCGTTTGCCTATGAACACGGCGGCTTGCCCACCAATGAGCGGCTGGAGTTTCTCGGCGACGCCGTGCTCGGGCTGGTGGTAACCGACGCGCTTTTCCGCGGGTATCCCGATCTGCCCGAGGGTCACCTCGCCAAGCTGCGAGCGGCCGTGGTGAACATGCGGGCGCTGGCTGACGTGGCACGCGGGCTGCACCTGGGGGACTACGTCCGGCTCGGCAGGGGTGAGGAAGGCACCGGCGGGCGCGACAAGGCATCGATCCTCGCCGACACGCTGGAGGCAGTGATCGGCGCCGTTTACATCGATCGGGGCCTGGACGCGGCGGACGTGCTCGTGCACCACCTTTTCGACCCGGTGATCGCC
>DASTBN010000677.1:0-5935 GCA_035712045.1 Pseudonocardiaceae bacterium | reverse complement strand
GGCGGAGTTCGCGGTGCGCGCGGTCCTCGGGCAGCAGGTCTCCACCGCCGCCGCCCGTACTCACGCCGGGCGCCTGGTGGCCGCCTACGGTGAGCCAGTGGCTGACCCGGCCGGTGGGCTGACCCGCCTGTTTCCCGCGGTCGGTGCGCTGGCCTCCCTCGATCCGTCCGCGCTGGCGCTGCCGCAGGCACGCCGGGTCACGCTCACCACGCTGGTCGCCGCGCTGGCCAGTGGTGAGCTCGACCTCAGCCCCGCCAGCGATTGGCATCAGGCGCGGGCCGCACTGGCGGCCCTGCCTGGCGTCGGCCCCTGGACCATCGAGACGATCGCGATGCGCGCGCTCGGTGATCCGGACGCTTTCGTGCCGACGGATCTGGGGATCCGGCGCGCCGCCCGTGAGGTCGGCCTGCCCGATACCGTCACCACCCTCACCCGTCACTCCGCCGCGTGGCGGCCCTGGCGGGCGTACGCCGTGCAGTACCTGTGGGCGACCAGTGATCATCCCATCAACCGGCTACCGGCCTGAGGAAAGGTCTTCCCCGTGGCACATCGGGCACACACCGTGACGGACAGCCCCGTCGGCCCGCTCACCCTCGTCGCCGTTGACGGCGTTCTCGCGGGTCTTTACATGAACCTCCAGCGGCACCGGCCGCTGGAAGAGACGTTCGGCGTGCTGGACCCCGCGCCATTCACCGAAGTGATCAGGCAGGTGGATGAGTATTTCGCCACCCGGCGCACGGCCTTCGACCTGCCACTGGCGCTCTCCGGCACCCCTTTTCAGCAGAAGGTCTGGGCGGCGCTGCGCGAGATCCCTTACGGGGAGACACGCTCTTATGGCCAGCTCGCCGAGCGGATCGGGTGCCCCAGCGCCGCCCGGGCGGTCGGCCTCGCCAACGGCCGCAACCCGATCGGCATCATCGTGCCCTGCCATCGCGTGGTGGGTGCCACGGGGGATCTCACCGGTTACGGCGGTGGCGTGGAGCGCAAGCGGTACCTGCTCGAGCTCGAGCGCCCCGCACTGACCCCAATCCCATGATCTCGGGCCTTGGACATCAGGCCTTCGGACGGATCGTGACCGCAGTCCCGTACGCGGCGACCTCGCTCATGATGTTGCCGATCTCGTTGCAGTCGAAGCGCATCGCGAGCACCGCGTTCGCGCCGCGCGCGGTGGCGGCTTCCCTGAGGCGCTCGATCGCCTGGTTCCGGCTGTCGCTCAACAACTTCGTGTAGCCCCTCGCCTCGCCGCCAACGATTGTCCGCAGGCCCGCGCCGAAGTTTGAGAACACGTTCCGGGCACGCACGATCAGCCCATACACCTCACCGTGGACCTGGACGACATCGTAACCCGGCACGTCATTCATAGTGGAGATCAGGATCTCATCGGTCATAGTGGGGCAATCGTCGCACGCCGGTGAGCCGCCCCGAAACCACCTGCCTTGATCGCTGTTTGGGTGTCGAGAGTGACAAAATTTGTCACTTCTGACACCGAAACGGTGATCATGGGCTGCGGGGCAGGGGCGCCGGAGGCGCAGAATCGGGGGAAGGGCACAACCAGCGTGGCGTTCTAGGGTGGTCGGCGATGACCCGGCTTGAGCGGACCTTCCGCCAGCGCCGCCACGCCAACGACTAGAGGACCAATCCGATGACCGGCGACCTGCCTCAGCTGCCTTTCCCCCGGTCCAGCGTGCTGGACCTCTCGCCGTGCTCCCGCACCCTGGCCGCCAGGGCACCGATCACCCCGGTCCGCACCGCCGCCGGCGATGCCGCCTGGCTGGTCACGGGCTACGCGGAAGTGAAGGCACTGCTGGCCGACCCCCGGCTAGGCCGCTCGCATCCCGACCCCGAGCGCGCCGCCCGGATCTCCGGTTCCGCGTTTCTCGGTGGCCCTTCGGGCAACGCCGCCACCGAGGCCGCCGACCACCATCTCATGCGCCGGTTGCTGACCCCGGCGTTCTCCGCGCGGCGGATGCGGGCCATGGAGGCTCACGTCGCCGAGCTGGTCGAGACGTTGCTGGACCAGCTCGGCGACCAGGCACCACCGGCGGACCTGCACGAGGCGCTGTCTTTTCCCCTGCCAGTGCAGGTGATCTGCGAGCTGCTCGGTGTGCCCTACGAGGACCGCGACCAGTTCCGGGTCTGGTCGGTCGGCATCGGTCATCTCACCGACCGGCAGGCCTCCACCGCCGCGCTGGGCCAGCTGGTCTCCTACATGCACCAGCTGATCACCCACAAGCGTGCCCACCCGGGCCAGGACGTGATCTCCGACCTGATCGCCGCTCAGGGCCAGGGGCGATACGGTGACGAGGGGATCTCCAGGCTCGCCGCCGCGCTGCTATTCGCCGGTCACGAGACCACCGTGACCCGCATCGATTTCGGCGTCCTGCTGTTGCTCACTCATCCTGACCAATACCAGGCGCTGGGGAACGATCCCGGGCAGCTCAGCGGCGCGGTCGAGGAGATCCTGCGGATGGCCGCGCCCGGTGGCAGCGGGGTGCCCCGCTACGCCCGTGAGGACATCGACCTGGCTGGAGTGACGATCCGCGCCGGAGACGCGGTGCTGCTGACCAGCCTGGTCGCCAATCGTGATGGCGCCGTGTTCCCCGATCCCGACCACTTCGACATCACCCGCACGCCCAACCCGCACTTGTCCTTCGGCTATGGCCCCCGCTTCTGTATCGGTGCCAGCCTCGCCCGCCTTGAGCTCCGGGCCGTGTTCAGCGCGCTGCCCCGTCGGTTCCCCGCTCTCGCGCTGGCAGTTCCCCTGGAGGAGCTGCGGCTGCGCGACGACCTGCTCCTCGGCGGCCTCACCACGCTGCCCGTCACGTGGTGACGCTGGCCAGTAACGTGGTCTGATGCGGAAAGTCGTGGCAATCCTCTGCGGGATGATCGCCACCGCGCTAGTCCTGGCGGGCTGCCGCACCCAGCCTGCGGGCCAGAGCAGTCCGAGGATCGACACGGTCGAGAACCTGGCGGCGAGCGTCGCGCTGCACACCGCGTTGAAGCCGAGCGTTCATGTCGTCTTCGCGATGGCGGTGGCCGGGCAGTCGCTCACCGGCGACGGTGACGGCAAGCTCGGCGCGCGACCGGCATTGCGGATGACGACGTCGGTCCCGATACTCGGCCAGCTGAGCTTCCGTCTCGTCGAAAATGTGATGTATCTGAAGCTGCCCGTGGAGCTGGTTCCTGGCAGGCCGTGGATGCGAATCGATCCGGACGGCGGCGATCCGATTTCCAAGGAAGTGGGCGGGGGCCTGCGGGAATTGAGGGAGAGTGGTGATCTAGCCCAGAGCCTTAAGCGATTCGAAGGGGCCGCTGTGATCACCGCGCAGCGGCCTGAGCAGCTGAACGGCAAGCCCACCACCCACTACTCGATCACGATCAACGTGCGGAAGGTGTCCGCCGCCGCCCAGACCGGCCCCGTCCTGAAACAGATAATTGATACGGCCTTGCGGGCCGGGGTGAACACGTTCCCGGTGGAGGTCTGGCTGGACCAGGAGTATCTGCCGGCGCGGACGACCACGGACATACCGATCAAGAACCCGATCACCCAGCAGGACGATCACCTGAATATCTCGATCGACTATTCGGACTGGGGAAAGCCGGTCGAGATCTCCGCGCCACCGCCCGAACAAGTGGCCGGGAGTCCCCGCTGAATGACGCGGGCCGCCTAGAACCGGTTGCTGATCGTGATCGCGTCGTTGATCGGGATCGCCAATCCGTCGCCGATATCCTGGGACCCGGATTTCATCGTTCCGGCGGTGACGACCCCGATGACCTGCCCTGCGGCGTTCACCAGCGGGCCGCCGGAATCACCCGGCTCCACGTCGGCGGCCACCCGGATCATTCCAGTGAGCTGCTGGGAGCTGTGGGTGAGCTCGTCAATGACGGTGACTCGCTGGAGGAGCCCGGTGACCTTGCCCGGCGCGATACTCGGCGTGCCGCCGCGGCCACCGGCGTTGCCGATCGCCGCGACCTCGTCCCCGAGCGTGACCTTGTCGGAGTCTCCGATAGCGGCGGTGACCAGATCCGAGGCGTCCGCCAACTGCAGCACCGCGATGTCGTGAGCCGGGTCCCGGCCGACCACCGCGGCGGTGTAGGTCTTGCCGTTACCGACGTCGGTCGCGCTGATGCTCACCGCGTCATCGATCACATGGTTGTTGGTCAGTACCCGGCCGGATGACCTGAGCACGATCCCAGTACCGGCGGCTTGGACATTCGGCCTGCTCAGCTGGGTGTTGATATCCACCAGGGCGGGATCAACCTTGGCGGCGAGCGCCATGAGGTCCAGCGATGTGAGCGATGCGCCGGGGATCGTGGGCTGCGGCGTCACCGTGGTCGGCGCGTCGCCCGGAGCAGTCGCCGGGGGTAGCAGGCGTGCGGATGGTGCGGTTGTGGGTGCCGGGACGGAGGGGGGCGCGGTCGTGTGTGGCGCGGTCCTGGATGGTGCGGGCGGTACCGTGGACGGAGATGGTGCCGCCGACGATGGCGTGGTCGTGGGTAGCGCGGATGGGGCTGGCGACGGTGTTGTCGTGGCTGGTTCTGTCGTGGCTGGCGCTGTCGTCGCCGGTTCGGTTGTGGGGGCTGTGGTCGCCGGCAGGTCTAGCGCCGGTGGTTCGGCGGAACTGGCCGGGGACAACGTGCTGCGGCCTACGGCCACCGCGATCAGGACCACCAGCACCCCAGTGAGCACCAGGGCGACTGCTAGCCGCTGCGGGCGCCGGTCTGGGAGTGGCAGGGGCCGCCCGGCCGGATCGCCTGGAGGGACGTCCTGGCTCACCGGCGTGCCCTGGGGCCTGGGCCCAGCCACACCGATCCCATGGCGGCGACGGTGCGCCGCCAACCTGAACAGGAGCGGTCCACCAGGCGAGCGACGGACCGCGGCAAGCTCAATTAGGGACGGCAGCGCAGGGAATGGGCGGCCGGGCGATGATGACTGTCAACAGCCAAGCCGATCCGAGATCAGGAGACTCCGGACATGATCTTCATCGTCGTCAAGTGGGCGATCCGGCCCGAGTGCAGTGACCAGTGGCTCACGCTGGTGGACGAGTTCACCCGGGGCACGCGCGCTGAGCCCGGCAACCTCTTCTTCGAGTGGAGCCGTAGCGTCGAGGATCCGAATGTCTTCGTCCTCGTCGAAGCGTTCGCCGACGCCGCCGCAGGAGCGGCGCACGTCCAGTCCGGCCACTTCAAGGCCGCTATGACTGTGCTGCCCGATGCTGTCGCCAGTACCCCGGAGATCATC
Source organism: Pseudonocardiaceae bacterium (assembly GCA_035712045.1). Lineage (GTDB taxonomy): Bacteria > Actinomycetota > Actinomycetes > Mycobacteriales > Pseudonocardiaceae. The sequence goes on along the minus strand of DASTBN010000677.1, from coordinate 693 downwards.
AACGTGGAGATACCGGGGGCAGCGGGCTGGTCTCAGATGGCTGAGGTGACGCCCCGCGGCCGTCCCGGGGACGGCTGACGGTCATCCCCCGCCCGAGGCGACCCGTTCCTGGCTGACGCCTCATCTCGCCGCCGAGGACGTCAGGTAAGCGTCCACGATGACGTTGTAGCTGACGTCGACGCCATTCTTGATCCCGCAGGTGATGAGGACCACCCGGTTCGGGGTGTTGGCCATGAGGGACTTCACGTCTCCCGCTTGTGATTTGGAGACGGCGAACGTGCGGGTGACCGTATAGGTAAGGGTGCCGTTCGGGGTCCGGAGCACGATGGTATACCCATTGAGCGCTTTAAGCGGGAAGGTCGGGACGCCGTTTTGCATCTCGGGATTACGGCCGGTGAATTCCTGCATCGCGAGCTCGGACAACGGGTTGAAGATCAGCGGCGTCTTCGCCCACGCGTGACCGAGGATGTAGCTCGTGCCGCCGGAATCGCTGCCGGGTGCGACGCCGAGGCCTTTCCGCACCCAGCACACCGTGTTCTTCTGGTTGCCAGGAGGGTTGAGCGGCCGGACGTAATTCATCTGGCAAACGCCGGCCTTGATGCCGAACGCCGGGCCGGACATGGTGAACCCGGTTGGTGCGGCGGGAGCGACGAACTGGCGGGACGGATCGGGGGAATCGTCCGCCAGCGCGGG
>DASTBN010000676.1:0-8781 GCA_035712045.1 Pseudonocardiaceae bacterium | reverse complement strand
CCCGGTCGTTGAACCTCAGCGGGCCGAAGAACGACTGCGCGTCGAGCGCGGCCAGGGCGTCGCGGACCTTGTCGGGGTCAGTGGAACCGGCCCCGCGCACGGCGAGCACCATGGCCAGGCACGCGGCGGTGGCCTCGGCGTTGTGGTATTCCGGGTTGCGGCCGAAGGCGGCGCGGAAACCTGCCTGGTAATCGGCGGCACTGCCGATGATCGGCTCGGAGCCGATCACCTCAGGCACCCACTGGCTGGAGCTGAGCACCCCGTTCGCCTTGGCGCCGAGGGTCTGGACGAAATCCGGTGTCGGCGGGGCGACCGTCTCGGCGAAGCCCCCCGCTGGCTTCACGCCCAGCTCGGCGGACTGCTTGATGATGGCGATCCCCTCGGCCAGGTGCACCGAGCCGATGATCACGTCTGGCTCGCCCGGCTTGACCCTGGTCAGCGCGCTGGACACATCGGTGGCACCGGCGGAGAACTGCTGACCAGGCAGCACGGTGAAGCCCAGGGCCCGGGCCCGGGCCTCACCGGCTGCGGCCACCGTCTTGGAGAAGCCGTCATCGGCGGCGAGAAACACCACGCTGGCGGGCTTGGGCGCGGCCAGCTCGCTGATCGCGCTGATGATGGAGGAGGCGTACACCGACGCCGGGGAGAGCACCGCGAAGGTGCGCCGGTAGCCCTTGGTGAACAGCTTGTCGTCGGCGCCGGAGCTGTCCACCATCACCTGGCCGTTGCGCTCGATGACGGGCATGGCCGCGCCCGTGGTGGCTGAGCCGTACGGGCCGAGGATCAGTGTGATGCCCTTGTCATTGAACTGGTCCACGAGCTGGCCAGCGGTGTCCGGCTGCGATTGGTCGTCCTGGTAGTCGATGCGCAGCCGCAGCGTGCGATCACCGACCTTGACTCCGCCCTTGGCGTTGACCGTGCTGACGCAGTAGTCGTAACCCTGCTGGGTCAGCTTGCCTTCCTTCTCCAGCGGGCCACTCAGCGACATCGACGCGCCCAGGCGCAGCGTGTCCCCAGCGCTCCCCTGATCCCGCGTGCCTTTCGAGGCGCAGCCAGCCAGGACCAGCGCGAGCGCCGCCACGGCAGCCATTCGCCGGACCTGGCCAACCCGAGTCGTCATCGCAAGTCACGCTCCCGTGCTCCGGCCTTGTCCTCTCCAGGCCCGTCAGCATAGGGCCCGCCGGAAGCTCAGCCGGGGCAACAGGACTCCGCAGTGAGCGGATCGGGACTGGTCCCGCCGACAGCGTGGTGTGCTGAACGGACCTTACTCACCGTGAAGAGGGGTGGCCACCATGGTTAGTCGCCGGGTGCGGCCGTTGCGGAGCGCGGCCGGTTCGCTCGTCCTGGTCATCGGGATGGTGTCACTCCCAGCGGGCATCGCATCGGCGGCGCCGGTGCGACCGGACAGTTCGGCGATGGTTCTGGCCTCCGGGCCGCGATCCCAGCTACAAAGCCAGAACCGGCGCCTGGCCAATGGGGCGTTCGTCCGGGACGGGAACCGCACCGGCAGGGGTGAGCTGACCATCAAGAACAATACCGCCCACGACGCGGTGATCACACTGACCATCGGCAGGAGCCCGGTTTACTCCGTTTACGTGCGCGGGAGCTCGGAGTACACAGTCACCGGGATCCGGGACAATACGTACGAGATATTTTTCGCCACCGGGACGGACTGGGATTCCCAGAGCCGGGGGTTCACCCGGGATCGCGTCTTCCAGCGCTTTGACGAGACGATGGATTTCACGACTACCAGCACGGTGAGCGAGGTTCGGTGGAGCGCCTGGACGATCACACTCGATCCGGTGCCCGGTGGCACCGCGACCGCGAGCCCCGTTGACCCGAGCAACTACCCTGGCCCGTGAGATTCCGGGGTCAGGACGTGCCGGGGCTGACCAGGCTCGACACGGCGGCGGCACCGGCGGTGACCGCTGCGGGGACAGTTGAGTACGAGTTCACGGGCGCGGAGACCAGCACCACCACCACGTAACGCCAATCCGGCCCGACCAGGCCAGTACTGTTCATCACCGCCTCGGAACCACTGGTTCCCCAGCCCTGCTTGACCGCCCAGCTGGCGCCGGGCAATCCGTCCGGGATCCCGAAGTACTGATTGAAACCATCCGCGGCGATCTTCGGTGCGTCTGATAGCGCGCCAAGGATCAGATCTCGCTGAGGCTGGGGCAGCTGATTGGTGATGTATTGATAAACCTTCACCATGTCTTGCGCGGTGATCAGCGTATCGCCCCACTCGCCGGGATCGCTGGGTGGCTGGGTGCCGGTGAGCTCGAGCGTGCTGGCCATCCTGGTCACGATCGCGGGGCCGCCATCGGCTGACCATAGATCATCGGCGATGTCATCATCACTGGCGGCGAGCATCTGGTGCAATTCCTGCTGCGTGCCGTTATCCGGGAGCGCGCCGTTATCCCCGGCCAGGACGTCCAGCGCGATCAGCAATTTGACCACCGACATAGAGGCGAATTGCCGATCAGCGTCTTGGCTGGCCAGCATGGTGCCCGTGTCCCGGTCGAAGACCTCGAAGCCAACGTCGGCGCCCGGCAGAATCGCCCGTGCCGCCTGTGTGACCTTCCCCGCCGCGGCGGCCTGATCAGCGGGAGACGGTCCCGCGACGGTGGCGGCGGCCGGTGCCGGGCTGATCACGGGCGGGCTGATCACGGGCGGGCTGACGACTGGCGAGCGGGACGGGACCGGGGCGGCCGCTGGGACGGCCGGGGCGTTGCCGCGCAATGACGATGTCATCAGCCGGACCACGCTCGAGCGTTGGAAGCCCGGAGTGATGGTCGCTGACGCCAGCCCGGCACCAGCGATGCACAGCAGGGTCGTCACCACAAGGATCAATAGGCGTCGCATATCCATTAAATCGCGACGGCGGCCATCACTCTTACGCCGCCCAGGGAGTTTCCCGGTAGAATTCAGGAAACTTCCAGGCCGATTTAAGGGTATCGCTCGAAAATGTATTTTAGGGGCGGTGAGGCTCAGCGGGAGTAGCGGTGCTTGACGCCAGGCGGGAAGTACCCGGGATCACCGCTGGGATGCAGGGTCACCCGGGGAAGCTGGCGCTCCGGCGGGGTGTAGTGCGCGAATTCGCTGTTGAGCCGGCGGAGCTGGGCGGCGATCGAGCGCGCGATCGCGTCCCGGATTCCCTCACCACCCTCCACCCCGGGGGCTAGTTCGACGGCGATGGCGAGGTGGCGGTCGCGGTCAGCGTCCTCCTGGGACTCCATCACGAACTTGCCGGTCACCCAGGCCGCGACCGGTGCCTGTTCCAGCCCGACGGTGACGTTCTCCGGATAGATGTTCGCCCCGTAGTAGGACACCGTGAACATCGAGCGGCCGAAGACATGCACGAACGGCAGCTCCCGGACCTCACGCCCCAGCCCGGTGATCGGATCGAAGCCGTGGCCGGCGAGGAACGCCAGCATCTCATCGAATGAGGTGAGCCCGCCGGTGTCGGCGATGTGGTAGCGGATCAGCGGGATCCCGCCGTCCCCGGTGAACAGCAACGTGCCACCGCGGGTCTCGAACAGCCGGCTGAGCGGGTCGTACTGCGCCAGGGTGGGCAGCCGCGCCTGGCCGAACAGCTCCCGCGCGAGGGCCGGGCGCTCCGCGAGGTAGCGGCGGATGCGGATCGATAGCGGTGTCTCGGCCGCCAGCACACCGGCGTCGGCGGTGCCGTACAGCGACGCCGACCCGGAGCACGGGTCGTCCCCGCCCAGGCGCTCGCTCAGCAGCGTGCGCCACTCCTCGCTGAACACCTCACCGGCTAGCACCAGCTTGACGCGGAAGTCCGGCCAGGGCACGCCGCAGGCCCGGCCGGTGTCGACGACACCTTTGAGGAAAGGCGGATACCCGAGCAGCACCACCTGCTCGAACTCCCCTCCGAGCGCGGTGACCACGCGCAGGATCTCCTCGACGTTGCTGCCCGGGGTGATCACCGTGATCGGGTAACCCTTGGCGGCCAGGTGCCGGCAGCAGCTCGCGGTGTACACGCCGCCGACCCAGGTGCCCAGCGCGAAGCACACCACGGCCAGTGTGGTGCGCTGGGCGGCGCCGAAGCTGTCGTGAAAGACCTGCTCGAACCGGGTAGCCACGGTGAACTCATCGGCCAGTGAGCGCGGCCAGAAGGTGGGTTCGCCGGTTGAACCCGACGACACCGCGACCATGTCCGCGCCGGTCAGCTCACCGTCACGGCACAGCTGGGGCAGCGGATGCCGTCGCAGGTAGTTGTCCTTGGTGAGCAGCGGCAGCGCCCGGAAGTCCCCGATGGTCGCCACCCCGGCGGGGTCGATGCGGTGCTCGGCGAGGAACGCCTGGTAGGCGGGCACCGTCGCGGCGACCGAGCGGAACAGCGCCAGGGCCCGTCGCTCTGGCTCACCAGCCGCCGGGCGAGCCAGGACAGCGTCCAGGTCGCTGGCCAGGAACCGCGCCAGCGCGGCCGGTGCCGCTGTCTCCCGCAACACCATGGCCCGCCCTCCCGCTGTGCCGTTGACTAGCCTCATGTCACATCCCCGGAACGAGCAAGGATGCCCCTTCGACCCACCCCGTATCCAGGCCGCCGAGTACGCCGACGATGGCGAATTCGCCGCGCTCTACAACGTAGCCCCCGTCCTGCCCGGCCACTCCCTTGTCGTCCCGAGACGGCATGTCGGGAGGCTGGGAGCGCTCACTGATGACGAAGTGTGCCGCTTGTTCATGTTCGCGCGCAGAATCACAGAATTTCTCTTGTCTCGCTTCAACGCGGATGGGTTCGATTGGACGATCCAGGACGGCACGAGTGCCGGGCAGACCGTCGATCATGTGCACCTTCACGTGATACCGCGGCAGCCACGCGATTTGCCATCTCCCGGTGACTGGCATACCCGTGTCATCGACAGCCACCTCCGGCAGCCACTGAGCGACGCTGAGCTGAACGTGATAGTCACCTCGCTCCGGCACAGCTATTTCACGATCACAACAACTTGAAAAAGATTATGTCTTCGTTTCTGTTACCTCCGGTACCTGCCGGGTTGCCGTTTGATCGTCCAACGGACGATCTTTAGTCTCGGGCATGGAGAAGTAGACCAGCGAGCCGGCGAGGCAGACCGCGCTGATGTAAGCGCCCAGTAGCATTGGATGAGCGGAGTTGGCGAAGGACAACGTCAGCAGCGGGGCGCTGCCGCCGAATACAACGGCCGCGATGGAATATGGAAAGGAGATCCCCGCCGCGCGTACTCGCGCCGGGAACAGTTCGGCCTTCGCCGCCGGCGCGGCCGCCATACCGAAGCTGAGCAGTACCGCGCCGCCGACCTGGGCGAAGGCAAAGCCCGCGGTTCCGGCGCGCAGGGCGAGTAGCAGCGGGTAAGCTGCGACGCCCATGCCGATGCCGAAGATCAACAGTGTCGGCCGGCGCCCATAGTGGTCGGCCAGAAGGCTGAACAACGGTATCAGCGGAATTGTGATCACCAGCGCCACCACGTTGACGGCCTGAGCGGTAGCCAGACCAATACCAATGCTGGCATGCGCGTAACTGGGCAGGAATTTCAGCCACACGTAGTAAACCGTGATTCCGGCCATAGACAGGCCGGCCACCCGCAGCGACGCCTTAGGGTAATCACGCAGCACCTCCCACACCGGGTGGGCTGCCTGCCCGCTAGCATCTTTGACCTGCTCGAACACCGGGGTATCCGCCACCCGGTAGCGCAGCACCGCACAGACTAGGCACAGGATGGTGCCGAGGGCGAATGGCAGTCGCCATACCCACGCGTGCAGAGGCCCACTGGGCACGGCATTCTCCAGCAGCGCTACGACCGCAGAACCCAGCAGGACGCCGGCGACCACGGTGACCTGTTGGAGGCTGCCGACGAACGCCCGCCGCCGGGCAGGGGCGAACTCGATCAGATAGGCGGCGGAAATGCCGAACTCACCGCCGCTCGATATCCCCTCCAGCAGGCGGGCTACGACCAACAGCATCGGGGCGGCGAACCCGATGTATGAGTAGCCGGGCACAACGGTGACGATCAGGCTTGAGACCGCCATCAGCAGGATAGACAGATACAGCGAGTTACGCCGTCCCGCACGGTCGCCGTAAGTGCCAAAGATGTATGCGCCCACCGGCTTGGTGAGAAAACCGGTCGCGTAGGTGGCGAGGGTCAGTAGCAGCGCGATACTCGGTGTGTGCATAGGAAAGAACTGGTGGGCGAACAATGGCGCGAGGTAGGAGAAGCTCGCCCCACTGAAGTTCTCAACAAGGTTCCCAGCGGAACCAATGAGGATAGCCCGCCGGGACGACTGGGGCAGGTTCCGAATCGCGGGAACTCCCGATGCTGTCGACATCGTTGGTTAACTCCCCAGAGCATCGTAGCGGTTCCAGAATCGCTCTACCACGAGGTCACCATCACCGAGGCGGGGCAGCAAGATTTCCGGTATCTCGGCTGCCACGACCGGACAGGCATGCCCCGCGCGCGACCATCGTGACTGTGCGCCCTGGACCCCAGCCGCAACCTCGTTACTGTGAAACAGGACCTGAGCGGCGAGGGGGATCGCTGGAATGTTGGTGCACGCCGAGGTGGGCCGCAGGGCCAGGAATGTCTCAGCCAAGTGGGCTTCGCTGGCCGTGGCAGTGCTGATCGGTGCTGGTATGGCAGGTTGCGGCGCTCAGCCTCAGAACGCGGCGCCCGAGGCGGCTCCGGCGCTGACTGGTGTCCACCCCTGTGAGGCCGCCGCGCTCGGTGCCACCGCACCCCGTGACGGCGCGGGCGGCCCGTTCCGGGGTCCGGGGGGCGCCACGTTCAGTTGCGCGACACTGACCGTCCCGTTGGACCATGCCGGGCCGCAGGCGGCTCCCCGGCGGCCCGGGCAGCTCTCGCTGCAGGTCGCGATGGCCGATAACACCACCGCGCCGCGCGGCGTGCTGGTGTGGCTGGTCGGCGGCCCAGGTGCTCCTGGGGTGGGGTTGACGGCGGTGATCGCCCGCCAATTCGACCCTGCGGTGCTGCGCGAGTACCGGCTGGTGCTGTTCTCCTCACGCGGCACCGGTGCTGGTGCGTTGCGGTGCCCGGAACTACAGCAGGTGATGGGTGACTCCGACCTGGCCGTGCCGCCACCCAGTGCCGTGCGGGCGTGCGCCCGAACGATCGGGGACAACCGCCGCTTCTACACCACCGCCGACACGCTCGCTGACCTGGACACGCTGCGCCAGGCGTTGCGGGTGAGCACGCTCACCCTCGACGGCGCATCCTATGGCGCGTTCGTGGCCGAACGCTACGCGATCACCCATCCTGGCCAGGTAGCACGGCTGGTGCTGGACTCGCCGGTACCGCACGACGCCTACGATCCGCTGGGGATCGCGGTGTTCAACCGCACCGCGGAGGTACTGCGGATGGTGTGCGCGCGGACCCCGTGCGCCACCGACCCCGCAGCGGACCTCGCTCAGGCCATCCGGGTGCGTCACGATGGCCCCCGGCTGCTCAACACTCTGAGTGGGCTGACCCACGGTGCGCCCAAGCTAACCGGCATACCCACCGCCCTGCGCCAGGCCGCGAACGGGGAGAACACCGCACTCGACGCGATCATCGCCGCTGAGGATCGCAACCACGCCACCTCGGCTGAGCAACTCAGCCAGGGCTTGCATGCCGCGACCGTGTGTGCGGACTGGGTCTGGCCGTGGGGCGATGCCGAGACGCCGTTGCCCGCCCGGACCGGTGCCGCGGCCAAGGCGGTCGCCGCGCTGCCAGACGCCGCCCTGTTCCCCTACGACCGGCCTACCGCAGCCGGCAACGGAACTATCGCCACGTGTGAGCAGTGGCCACCCACTCCCGTGATCGCGTTCCCCACCAAGGCCGACCTGCCGCCGGTGCCGACGCTGCTGCTGGCCGGCGACCATGACTTGATCACCCCGCTGGCGTGGACCCAGCACGAGGCCGCCTACGCGCCCCATGGCCGGCTGGTCGTCATCCCTGGCTCGGGCCACATCACCCAGAACATCGGCAACGGACCGGCGGGCCGCACCGCCGTCACCGCGTTCCTGACGGGGACCTGAAAACCCGCCTTACCGGGGAATGCCCAGCTGGTCGCAGCGCAACGCCAGTTCGCTGTCACAGATATCGCGTGAGTCGATCAAACGGCTGTCGACGACCTGCTTGATGGTGTTCAGCGTGATGGATACCGGTGGTATGAGTATCGCGCGGATTCCGCGCCGCGCGGTGGACCCGGGCAAGGTCATCGTTACCATTCCGTCAGCGGTGGCGTGATCATTTTTCGCGAGCGCTTTAGCGAGTTTCGCCGTCACCGCGGCCATCCGTTCGGGGGTGTGAACACTGTCATGAACTGGTCACCGCGCAGAATCGCCTTAAGGGCTTCCCGGGTCGCGCCTAATCCGGTCACCCGGACTTTCCCGTTCAGCCCTCTTTCGCGCAGCACGGCGATCACGGCGCTGGCGATGCCGTCGTTGGCCGCTAATACGCCATTCACCTGGCCACCGTCCGCGGCGAGCATCTGCTCGAATACCGCGCCCGCGGGCTGGCCGTTGTCGACGGACCGGCTGGCCGCCAGCCGGTACGCGCCGGTGTCGTAGCGGGGCTGCAAGACATTGCGCGCGCCCTGGGCGAGCATTGGCGTGGCGGGGTCGGCAGGTGGGCCGCCGATCTCGATAACGGCGGAGCCATGCACGCGCGCCCCCCGCAGACCCACGGCGAGTCCCCGGCCTTGCAGGTCACCGGCCTTGACGGGATCGAATGAGACGGAATAGTCGGAAGAACCACCGGCATTGAGCCGGTCGTAGCCGTAATC
>DASTBN010000675.1:0-8577 GCA_035712045.1 Pseudonocardiaceae bacterium | reverse complement strand
ATCGTGGTCGCGGGCGTCCAGGACCTCCAGCGGGATCTCCCCGCTGGCGCTGACGCGGGCGAAACCCTGCCCGTCGAGGGTCTGGAACGTGGTGCGCAGCGACTCATGGCGCGCCACCAGACCGGCCAGCGCGCCGCGCAGCGCGTCGTGGTCCAGGACACCGGCGCAGCGCAGCCCGATGCCGGTGTTGTACTCGATGCTTCCAGCGCTGATGTCGTCGAGCAGCCACAGCCGCTGCTGGGCCGGGGACAGCGGCAGAGGCCGCTCCCGGGACAGCCGGGGGATCGGCAGTGCGGGATCGGCGGCCACGGCTTTTGTGACACGCTCGGCGAGCCCCGCTACGGTCGGGGCCTCGAACAGCGCCCGCACCGGCAGCTCCACCGCGAGCTCGGCTCGGATCCGGGTCAGCACCCGGGCAACCATGATCGAGTCGCCGCCGAGGGTGAAGAAGTCGTCCTCGATCCCGACACCGCGCACGCCGAGCACGTCCGCGAAGATCCGGGCCAGTGCCCACTCGGTCTCGGTGCGGGGCGCTATCGCGTCGGGGCTGGCCTCGCCCCCGGCGGGGGGCGCGGGCAGGGCGCGGCGGTCCAGCTTGCCGTGCGCGGTCAGCGGCAGTTCCTCCAGCAGCACGAACGCCGAGGGGACCATGAACGCGGGCAGGGTCTGGGCCAGCAGCGCGCGCAGCGCCGGCACCGCCGGGACCCGGCCCGCGGCGGCGACCAGGTACGCCACCAGCCGGGGCGGTCCGGGCTGGTCCTGGCGGGCGATGACCACCGCCTGATCCACATCCGGGTGGGCCCGAAGCGCGGTTTCGATCTCTCCGGGTTCGATCCGGAACCCCCGGATCTTGACCTGCTCATCGGCGCGGCCGACGAACCACAGCTGCCCGTCGGGGCTCCACCGGACCAGGTCCCCGGTGCGGTACATCCTGGCGCCGTGGCCGGTGAAGGGGTTCGCGATGAACCGTTGCGCGGTCAGCCCGGGGCGGTTGAGGTATCCCCGCGCCAGCCCGATCCCGGCGACATACAGCTCGCCGACCTCTCCGATGGGCACTGGCCGCAACACGGGGTCCAGCACGTAAGCCCGGGTGTTGGCGATGGGCGTGCCGATCGGCGCGCCGTCCCGCGCGGTCAGCGGCCCGCTCCAGGTGCTGACCACGGTGGACTCGGTAGGCCCATAAGAATTGATCATCCGCCGGCCCGGCGCCCACCGCGCCACCAACTCCGCCGAGCACACATCCCCACCCACAACCAGCGTCCGGAAACCCCCCAGCCCCGCCACCGCCCCCACCGGAACCGTCGCCAGCGCCGCCGGCGGAATCAGCGCATGACTCACCCGCTGATCCCGCAGCACCCCAGCCAGCCGCTCACCCAGCAACGGACCCGGCGGCGGCACCACCAGCACCGCCCCCACCAGCAACGACATACACAACTCCAGCACCGACGCATCAAAACTCGGCGACGAAAACGCCAGCACCCGATCCCCCGGGCCCACCGCATACCGCTCCACCTCAGCCGCCGAAAAACTCGCCAGCCCGGTATGCGTCACCACCACACCCTTCGGCCACCCCGTCGACCCCGACGTATAAATCACATACGCCGGATGAGAAAACGACAGCGGCACCACCCGATCCACGTCCGTGAGAGCGCGGGAGGGCATCGCGCGCAGTTCGGTGAGCACCGCTGGGTCGTCCACCACCACCGTCGGCACGCTCGCGTCCCTGGGTCGGCTGGTTACTGCGGTGCCGGTGAGCACGAGGCGCACCCCGGCGTCATCCACCATGAAGGCGATCCGCTCGGCCGGGTAGGCGGGGTCTATCGGCAGGAACGCACCGCCGGCCTTGGTGATCGCCAGCTGGGCCACCACCATCTCCACCGACCGGGGCAGCAGGACGCCGACGACCGCTTCTGGTCCCACACCCCGGGCCAGCAGCAGCCAGGCGAGCCGGTTAGCCCGCTCGTCCAGCTCGCGGTAGCTGACCGGCCCGCTGGCGGTGACCACAGCGGGCGATTCCGGCGTCCGGGCTACCGCGGCCTCGAACAACACTGGCAGCACCGCGGGGGTGACGTCCCGGTCGGTGTCGTTCCAGTCCTCCAGCAGGCGCGTTCGTTCCGCGCCGGTCACGAGCTCGATGGTGCCTGGCTGTTGTTCCTGGACGGTCCTCGGCTCGTGAACCAGCATGTTTCTTGGATCCTTTGGGGGAGAGCGCTTCGGGGGGTGCTACCGGGGTGTTGCGGGGGGATTCAGGCGGGTTGTCGGCTCAGGGGATCGGCCGGGTATCGCGTGGCCGGCTCGGCGGGAGGATGGGTCCGCCGGGCCAGCCGACCACCGATCTGCAGGTGGTCGACCTGCCCGGTGGTGGAGTCACGCAGGAAACGCCCACGATGCAGTTCCCGGCCCGAGGCCAGGTCCTGCAACGCGAAAACCATCTCGTCGTGGAAGGCGAGCCGGGCGAGCAGCTCGTCACCGTTGGCGAGGTACATGTGCCCGTCATCACCGGCGATGACCAGGTATTCCGTGGAGCTGTTGGAGTAGCTGCCAGCGCAGCCCGGCGGTGGCGCGGCGGGTCTTTGCCTGGGAACGCCGCATCGCTGAGCACCGAGCGGGAGCTTCACCTTGCCCAGCTCGGCACCCAGGTCCTCCCACAGGTAGGACCCGGTGCTGGCGTTGGTGGTCAGCGCGACCACGACGGCGTTGGCCGGATCGATACGCAGATAGCACGCGGTGCCGTTGGCGTTGCCGTCATGGCCGACCCATTCGCGGCCGGCGTGGCGGAACACGGCCAGCCCGGCGCCCCAGCCATCGGCCAGCCCGAAGGGGTCGGCGCCGGGAATGGCGCGGCGCATCTGGGCGGCGTGGGGCGCTGGGAGCAGCTCGGGGACGCCTGGCCCGGTGTGCAGGAGGCCCAGCGCCACCAGATCGACCGCGCTCATCGCCAGTGCCCCGGCCGGGGCCTCCGCGGCGACCAGCGATGACTGGTTCACGGGCCGGATCCGGCCCACGGCGGCGTTGACCGAGTGACCGGTAGCCACGGGACGCCCGCATCGGGCCCGGGCCGTGGCACCGACCGTGGTGGCCTCGATTCCCAGTGGCCGCAGCAGGATCGATTCCACGGCCTCCAGCCAGCTCATCCCGGTGATCGTCTCGATCAGGTGGGCGACCAGCACGTAATTGCGGGTCGAGTAGGAGAAACCGGTCCCGGGCGGGAAGATAAGATCGCGGACCCGGCAGTGATCGCGGACGTAACAGGGCAGTGACAGGTTCACCAGCCCCGGTATCTCGGGGCTGGAGGGCAGGCCGCTGGTGTGGCTGAGCAGGTGTTCGAGGGTGAGCAGCCGGCCCAGCTCACCCAGGGCGGGCAGGTGCTCCTCCAGCGGGGCGTCGAGCTCAAGGTCACCGTCCGCGACCAGGATCATGGCTAGGGTGGCGGTCCAGGCCTTGCTGATCGATCCGATGGGGAAGGCGGTGTCCCGGGTGACCGGGATCGCGGTTCCGTGCTCCAGATGGCCAATCTCGACAGCGACGGTCCGGCCAGCGGAGTGAACGGCGAGCTGGGCCCCGGGCACCTGGTTCGCCTCGACGAGCGCGGTGAGCGTGCCAGCGAGCCACCCAGCATCGATCGTTACCGGGTCGATAGGCACGGAGGTGGCCCCCAGGGTCATGACACCCATCCGTGTGGTGCTACAACGCCCTTGCACGCCGTGTAACCAACAATGAGTGAGATTCCGGCTGTTCCGCGCATCGCTCACACGGTAAACGGGAGCCTTCGGAGCGGCTTAGCGTGAGATTAAGGCGGCCTTGCGGTGGGGTAGCCCGTGACTACGCCAAAATTGCCCGCAAGTTACGTTGTGGTGGCACCTACCAGGCCTGTTTCATACCCCACGATTACGAGTTGGGCCCGGTCGCGGGCGTCGAGTTTGGCGAGCAGTCGGCCGATGTGAGTCTTGACCGTTCCCCTGCTCAGGTGCAGATGATGTTCGATCTCGCTGTTGCACAGGCCGCGGGCGATCAGCGTGAGCACCTCACGCTCACGCTCAGTGATGCCGTGCAGGGTACGGGCGGGATGGTGGGCTGGTGCGGGGCGCTTGACGAACTCGGCGATCAGCCGCCGGGTGACCGTGGGTGCCAGCAACGCCTCGCCGGAGGCGACCACGCGCACAGCGTCCAGCAGGTACGCCGGGGGGGTGTCCTTGAGCAGGAAGCCGCTGGCACCGGCCCGCAGCGCGGAGTACACGTAGTCATCCAGGTCGAACGTGGTGAGCACCAGAATCTTCGGAGCGGGCTTGCGCGCGGTGATGATCCGGGTGGCTTCGATACCGTCCATGCCCGGCATGCGGATATCCATCAGCACCACGTCGGGCAGGCATTCGGGCACCTGCTCCGCAGCTTCGGCGCCGGTGCCCGCTTCGCCGACGACCACCAGGTCCGGCTCGGTTTCCAGGAGAACCCGCAGGCTGCCCCGCAGCAGCGCCTGATCATCGACGATCATGACCCGGATCGGCGCGCCGGTCATTGGGCGGCCCGGGACTCGAAGGGCAGGCGGGCGTGCACGGCGAATCCGCCACCGGGGCGCTGGCCCGCCTCCAGGGTGCCGTGGTGCAGCGCCGCGCGTTCCCGCATGCCGATCAGGCCCTGCCCGCCTTCGCTGGCTGGCCGACGGGGGACGCCGTCGTCGGTGACCGCGAGGTGCAGTTCGCCGTCCTGCGCGGTGATCCGGACAATGCACCGAACGGGCGCGAGAGCGTGTTTGATCACGTTGGTCAGGGCTTCCTGCACGATCCGGTAGGCGGAGAGCTGAACCGCCGCGGGGAGCTCCGGGATCGCGCCCTGGTCGAGTTCGACCTGGACGTCGGCGAGCCGGGCGTTCTCGACCAGTGTGGGCAGCTCGTCCAGGCCTGGGTTGGGTCCCAGGTGGGCTTCCCCCGTCGCGCGCAGTGAGCCGAGCACACCCTGAATGTCGGTGAGCGCGGTCCGGCTCACCGACTCGATGACGCCGAGCGCTTCCCGGCTCTCTTCAGGCCTGGTGTCATAGACGTGGTTGGCCACCGCGGCCTTCATCACGATCACGCTCATGCTGTGGGCCACCACGTCATGCATTTCCCGGGCGATCCGCAGCCGCTCCTCGGCGACGGCCTGCTGCGCGCGGTGTTCCGCGAGCCGGTCAGCGGCCTCGCGGCGCGCCCGCGCGCTCCGGCCGAGCGTCCAGCCCGCGCCGATGGCGAACCAGGAGATGCTCAGCGTGGTCGGCAGATCGGTGTTAACCGAGTTGGTGCTTGGCGTGATGAACAAGAAATGCGGATTCAGTACGGTCGCGGCGAGGACCGCGGCGGCGGTTACCCCCATCAGCACCACACCGAGCGCGATCGCCGAGGCCCGCGGTCGTTCGGAGAGCGCGACCGGATAGAGGGCGACGGCGACGGCCAGCCCGGTGGAGGTCACCGACATGCCCAGGAGCATGGCGAGAACCGCCGCGGCGCTCACCACGCTGAGCACCGGGACGGGTCTGTGCCGCCGCAGCGCCAGCGGTGCCCCCACCGCGAACGCCACCAGCAGCACCACCACGGCGACACCGCCGGAGAGCCCGCGCGCGATCTGCAGCGTCGTGGTGACGGTGAGCACGGTGATCCATGCCGCCGCCACCAGGTCGATCACGGTGAGAAGCCACGGGCGAGCGCGGAACCATGGCGACAATACGTCGGCCGCAGGCCGCCCGGGTTCGATCACATCTGCGACGGTAGCCGCTCTCACCGCGCGATGCCTCAGACCTAGGTCCGATCCCGAGGTCCGGACTTCGCTCCGATGTGTGATGCCCCCGCGCTCGCCAGGATTACTGGCATGATCGAGGTACGGGAACTGAGCAAAAACTACGGCGACACGCGTGCGGTGCGGGCGCTGACGTTCACCGCCCGCCCAGGCGTGGTGACCGCCCTGGTGGGCCCGAACGGCGCGGGGAAGTCGACCACGATCCGTGTCATCCTCGGTCTGGACGCCCCGAGCGCCGGTGTCGCGCTGGTGAACGGGCAGCCCCCCGCCGCCGGGCAGCGCCACGACGTGGGCGCGCTGCTCGATGAGGACATCCCGCCGTGCGAGCACAACGCGGCGGATTACCTGCGGTTCCTGGGACGGCCGCACGGCATCGGCGACGCCCGGGTGAGCGAGGTGCTCAAGACGGTAGGGCTTGGCGGGATGGCCGACAAGCGGATCAGCGAGTTGTCCCTCGGCATGCGGCGACGGCTCGGGATCGCCGGTGCGCTTCTGGCTGACCCCGCCATCCTGATGTTCGACGAGCCCATGCGCGGCCTGGATCCCGAGGGCGTGGAGTGGGTCCGGGATCTGATGCAGTCGCTGGCCGATCAGGGCCGGACGGTCCTGGTCTCCAGCAGCCGGATGAGCGAGGTAGCCCTGACGGCAGACCAGCTCGTGATCATCAGAAACGGTGAATTGATCATGGAAACGTCCACCCGGGCGCTGACCGAACAGTTCCAACATGATGTCTTCGTCCGCTCCCCCCGCCGCAGCGGGCTGACCAAGGTCCTGCGGGCCATCGGCGCGGACGTGCGCAGCGAACCCTGCGGGGGGCTTTTGGTCACTGGCATGGACGCCTGGCGGATCGCCTCAGCCGCCGCCGAGCACCACATCCCGATCCAGGAGCTGACCCGCCGCAACCCCTCCCTGGACGACCTGTACCGGGAACTCACCAGCGCCCGCACCGCCTAGCGGAGGTTGAGTGTGACACGTCCCGCGCAGCGGACTGATCCAGAAGCACATGCAATAGATCAAGGCCCCTGTCCTGTGGATCTTTCCTGCGGTGACCGGCCCTGTTGCCGCCGAGATCCGCAGGACATGGCGAACTCTCCCACGCCCAGCGCGAGGCACAGGCCACGCGACAGACCTCACTGTCGAGCCTCACTGTCGAGTCGGTGCGGGTGGCATTGATGAGCAGTCGAAGCGGGACCAGCGTTGCGCCGAATCGATCTTGATTATTCTGGGTTGAAGCCTTCAACCCTCACCCAAGAATCACCTTCGCCTCCCGCGCGGCCGATGCCGCCCGATCTGCCACCGGTGAGGTGAACGCCAGACCCAGCACTCGCCAGCTACGGCGCACTGCTCATGGTGAGCGAGCTGATGACTGCCTCACGGGCCGCGCTGACGAGTCGGAAACCCGGCTGGACTGCGCTCGAACATCTACGCCCGCGAGGCGGTCACCAGCCTCCTGCCTCGGGTGCGCCGCGACACTGCGGCGGGCCGCGAATTGCGCGGGATCGCCTATCGCATGGGCATCAGCGCCTAGCCTCAAGTTTCCGATCTTCGGGCTGGAGCTGATTCGGCCACGCACCTCCGCTCAGAAAGGTGGCGGCTCGTCGGGGTCTGGTGGCGTGAGTGAGGGTGCAGGCATGGGCGGCGGTGGTCGTTCCATGATCGGCCCCTCGTAGCGCAGGAGCAGTGAGGGGTCACTTTCGGGCTCAGCGGGCCGGGGCAGGGGATCGGGGAGGTCGTGGGTGATCGGTGGGGGTTGGGTGCAATACGTCCTGCCCAACGGGCTGGTCCAGGTGAAATGCCCAGGGTCCGGCTGGTACAGCCGCCACCCTCCGGCGGTCTTGAGCTGGTGGTCGTGCTTGCAGAGGGGCCCCGAATTGAATTCTGCTGTCGCTCCGCCGAGGCTGTGGTCCACGGTGTGGTCGAGATCGGCGCTGTACGCGCTGGCCCGGCATCCGGGGTGCACGCAGCAGCGGTCCCGGACCTGGACATGGCGGCGTACGGCGGCGTCGGCGAAGCGGGCTTCGGGGTCCTGAGACTCCAGCCCGCGCCAGCCATCTTGGGAGTATCGGGTGTACTGCCTGGCGAGATCGGCCACGATCCCGGCCCACTCCCCGCAGCTGCCGGGGTCGGTGGCGAGTTGGGTGAGCAGGACTGCGAGGATCTGCAGCTCGACGATCCCGCCCCGGCAGGGTGGTAGGTCACCCGTGGTGGGCGCGGGAGCTGGGTGGTGGGGTCGGCGGCGGGTGATGCCGGCCAGTAAGAGTCTCCCAGCCGGGTCGGTGATCGCGTAGCGCCATTGGGCGGCACGCTGCGCGATCACCATCGTATGGGCGATCCCGGTCGGCACCGGGCCCCAGCCGGGAACCTCCCCGGGGTGCTCATCGCGGCCCAGGAGGGTGGACAGTCCCACCCGGACCTCTACTCCGACCCGTGGAGACAGGCGCGCGCCAGCGGGATCATCGGCCGCAGCAGGGCCATCGGTCGCAGCGGGTTCACTGGCCGTCGCGGCGTCCGCAGGTGAGGAGTCGCTGGCCGGGGTGGTCTCGGCGGGCAAGCCGTCATCCAGGTCGTGAGGGTCTAGGGACGCTGAGCTGGTCGTGGCACCGGGAACGGCCGACGGGCCGGGGTCAGCGCCAGCGTCGGTGCCCCCCGTGGCGCTGGTGAGCAGGTCGGTAATGATCTCCTCGCGGGTCCTGTGCTGCCAGCGCCCGTCCAGCAGGCCCAGGTAGATGTCCGTGCGCAGCGGCCCGATCCGGCCCGGGTGCCCGGCGCGCTTGGCCGCCAGGGCCAGCTCCTCGACCCGGGCGCATGCCA
>DASTBN010000674.1:0-2163 GCA_035712045.1 Pseudonocardiaceae bacterium | reverse complement strand
GGGCGCATCCTCGCCCGGATGGCCCATCAGATCATTGAGCGCACCGCCCCTGAGCCGGTGGCGCTGGTGGGCATTCCCACTCGCGGCGTTCCGCTGGCGCGGCGGCTGGCTGATCGGATCCAGGAGTTCAGCGGGATCCGGCCGGCGCTGGGCACACTCGATGTCACCCTCTACCGCGATGACCTCAGGCGCAGGCCCACGCGCCTGCTCCAGCACACCGAGCTGCCGGAGGGTGGTGTCGACGACGCGCTCATCGTGCTGGTCGATGACGTGCTGTACTCCGGGCGAACAGTGGCGGCCGCCCTGGACGCGTTACGCGACTACGGCAGGCCCCGGGCGGTGCAACTCGCTGTGCTGATCGACCGCGGACATCGTGAGCTGCCGATTCGTCCTGATTACGTAGGTAAGAACCTACCGACCTCGCGAGAGGAGGAGGTCGGTGTGCTGCTCGTGGAAACCGATGGCACGGATGCCGTCGTGATCCGCGCCTACGATCGGGGCCCCTACGATCGGGGGACGCGGTGAGGCATCTGCTGAGCACGACCGATCTGGGCCGCGACACCATCACCGCGCTGCTGGACACCGCGGACGAGCTCAAACGGTCATTGCTGGGCCGGGAAGTGCCCAAGCTGCCCACCTTGCGCGGGCGCACCGTGGTCACCCTGTTCTATGAGAGCTCGACGCGTACCCGGGTGTCCTTCGAGATCGCCGGCAAGTGGATGAGCGCCGATGTGGTCAATGTCTCGGCCGGCGGCTCCGCGGTGATCAAAGGTGAGTCACTGCGTGATACCGCGCTCACCCTGGCCGCGATGGGCGCCGACTGCGTCGTGATCCGCCATCCCGCCTCGGGCGCGGCACATCGCCTGGCCGGCTGGGCGCCGGTTCACGTGATCAACGCTGGAGACGGCACCCATCAGCATCCCACCCAGGCGCTCCTGGATGCCGCTACCCTGCGTGAGCGATTGGGCGACCTAAATGGGCGGACGGTCACCATCGTGGGCGATGTGCTGCACAGCAGGGTCGCTCGCTCGAATATCGCGCTTTTGATCACACTGGGTGCCCGTATTCACCTTGTCGCACCGCCCACCCTGCTGCCCTATGGTGTCGAGAATTGGGGTGCGCGGAACTGGGGAAGCGACCAGCGCTGGCCCATCACGGTCGGACAGGACCTCGACGCGGCGCTACCTGGCTCCGATGCGGTCATGATGCTGAGAGTGCAGGCCGAGCGGATGCAGGGCGGGTTCTTCCCCTCCGCCCGGGAGTATTCGATCAGCTATGGCCTCACCGAGGCCCGCCTGGGGCTGTTGCCCGAGCACGCTGTGGTGCTGCACCCGGGGCCGATGCTGCGGGGCATGGAGATCGCGCACTCGGTCGCCGATTCCCCCCGTGCCGCGATCACCGAACAGGTCCGCAATGGTGTGCACGTGCGGATGGCAGTGCTCTACCACCTGCTCGCCGCCCGAGAGGATAGGACGCAGGAGAGTAGAACGCAGGAGAACAGGACGCGGCGGGAGCGACCGGCATGACCCGGCCGGTGCTGCTGCGCGGGATACGGCCCTATGGCTCCGGCGAGCCAGTCGACCTCCTGGCCCGCGATGGGACGATCGCCGAGCTGGGCACGGGCGCGGACAGTGCCGGTGCCGAGGTGCTCGATGGCGGCGAGCTCATCGCCCTGCCCGGTCTCGTCGACCTGCATGCCCACCTTCGTGAACCCGGCCGGGAGGACGCCGAGACGATCGCCACCGGATCGGCGGCTGCGGCGCTGGGCGGCTACACAGCGGTATTCGCGATGGCGAATACCGACCCCGTGGCCGACACCGCGGTGGTCGTCGAGCACGTGTACCGGCGCGGCCGCGAGGTCGGGCTGGTCGATGTGCATCCGGTCGGTGCCGTCACCGCCGGATTGCGCGGTGAGCGGCTAGCCGAGCTGGGTGCCATGGCGTCGTCGCTCGCCGCGGTCCGGGTGTTCTCCGACGACGGGGTGTGCGTGCACGACTCGCTGCTGATGCGCCGCGCGCTGGAGTACGCCCGCGGGCTGGGTGGTGTTATCGCGCAGCACGCCGAGGATCCCCGGCTAACCGTTGGCGCGCAGATGAACGAGGGCGTCGTCTCCGGCCGGTTGGGCCTCGGTGGGTGGCCCGCCGCGGCCGAGGAAGCCATCGT
>DASTBN010000673.1:0-2810 GCA_035712045.1 Pseudonocardiaceae bacterium | reverse complement strand
CCGACGCGTTGATCTGTTTCGATGACTCGTCGATCGACCCGACCTTCTCGTTAACAGATTTCAGGCTGTCGTCGATGCGCCTCGCCGAACCCGTGATATGCCCGATTGTCGGGCTCAGGTTCGCGGCCGCTTCGCGAATCTGCTTCGCGTTGTCGGCGATGTTGTTGAGGACCGGGAGAGTGTTGAGTTTCTTGTTGATCGGCGTCAATTCGCTGTTGATGACGCCCACGCGGGACTCGATCCGGTTGGCGGCAGCCAGGATACCGGTCAGGAAGATGACTGCGGTCAGTGCCCAGAGGATGACGATCACAAGCATGATCGCTGGGAGAGCGGGAGATGTTAAACGTCGCATCGGTAACCTCCTCCAGGTGAGAGGCTAATCCCGCTGGCGTCGTTCTGAATATCCCGCGAAAGGTTCTCAAACCTGGGTAGCGGCGACAGGCCGGGCCAGCTCCCGGCTGTCGTCGCCGGACCGGGCTCGCAGCGCGGCGGCCAGCGGGACCAGCCGCTCCTGCCGGGCCACCACGGACCGCAAGGCACTCACGCCCTGGATGGCCTGGCGGGCCAGCGTCAGCCCGCCAGGCTCCCGGCCCGGACGTGCACCTCGGCGAGGACAAGCGCGATCATGGTGCGGCCCAGGCGGTGGCCCTCGCCATAAGTGTGCGCGGCGCTGGTGGCGAAGTGCTCGGCGGTGTCGAGCCGGTGTGGGTCGAGATGGATCACCGCTGTTTCAAGATCGGCATCTCCGCGCTTGAACGCGTCTCGGGGAGCCCATCCCTCACTCGCTTGCGTGAGGTGGCGAGTTGGGGGTGTCCCATGAGGGCGTAGGCGGTCGCGGACTGCCGGTTCAGCCCTGCGGTGAGAACCGGAACCCGGGGATGCACAGCACGCACCTCGTCACGACGGAAGAACCGGGATCGACGAGGCTCACGGATAATCACTGTAACCAGCCGTCACGCCGACAAGCAGGATGGGATGGACGTCGTCCCAGCGCCCTGGCGCTGTGGGCTGGGCCTCAGGTCGCCTGCGCCGATTGGGCGGTGGGATGCAGGGGTGGCAGAGGTCCGAAGGACTCCGCAGGGAGGCGGGTGATCCGGTCGTCTTCGACGACGTTCCAGCCAAGCCAGCGCCACGCCCCCGCACTTGCTCTGACGATTTGGTCCGTAGTGGCGCCGAAGACCGCGATCTCGCCCCCCGGCAGGGTGACGATCCTGAACCCGACCGGCAGCCCGCAGGTGGCGTCCCAGATCGTAATGGTGCCATCGGCGGCGCCGGTGAGTAGGCGGGTGCTATCGGGGGACCAGGCAACCGTCCGCACGGAAGCGGTGTGACCAGTTAACCGGTGGAGAAGCTTCGCCGTGACGGCATCCCAAACCCGCACGATACTGTCGTCACCTCCGGTGAGCAGCCGGGTGCTATCGGGCGACCAGGCTACTGTCCGCACCCAGCCGGTGTGGTCGGTGAGCCGGTGGAGGAGCTTCGCCGTCACGGCATCCCAAACCCGCACGGAGCCATCGTTGCCTCCGGTGAGCAGCCGGGTGCTATCAGGGGACCAGGCCACCGACCAAACCCAGTCGGTGTGACCGGTCAGCTGGTGCAGGGGCTCTGCGGTAGCGGCGTCCCAGACCTGGACAACGCCGTCATTGCCGCCGGTGAGCAGGCGGGTGCTATCGGGTGACCATGCCACTGAACATGTCCAGTCACTGTGATGGATGAGCTGGTGCAGGGACTTTGCGGTGGCGGCGTCCCAGACCTGGACAACGCCGTCCTCGCCGCCGGTGAGCAGGCGGGTGCTATCGGGTGACCATGCCACCTCCCACACCCCGCCAGTGTGATGGGTTAGGTGGTGCAGTGGCTCTGCGGTGGTGGCATTCCTGATCTCCACGCTGCCGTTGAAGCCTCCGGTGAGCAGGCGGGTGCCATCGGGCGACCAGGCCACCGCCCGCACCCCGCCAGTGTGATGGGGTAGGTGGTGCAGTGGCTCTGCGTGGTGCAGTGGCTCTGCGGTGGTGGCATTCCTGATCTCCACGCTGCCGTTGAAGTCTGCGGTGAGTAGGCGGGTGCTATCGGGCGACCAGGCCACCGCGCACACCCCGTCGGTTAGCTGGTGCAGGGGTTCTGCGGTGGCGGCGTCCCAGACCCGCACACCGCCATCGCCTCCGGTGAGCAGGCGGGTGCCATCGGGCGACCAGGCCACCGACCATGCTCTGCCACTGTGTTGGGTGAGTTGGTGTAGGGGTTCTGCGGTAGCGGCGTCCCAGACCCGCACACCGCCATCGCCTCCGGTGAGCAGGCGGGTGCCATCGGGCGACCAGGCCACCGACAACACCCAACCGGGGTGGCCGAGCAGCGGGCGCAGCGGCAAGACACCCCGTACTGCCTCATAATTTCTGCGTAGCGGGGCGATCAGAAGCCCCGGAGCAGGCTCCGGCGCAGGGGTACACTGCAGTATCTGTGCCCGGTATGTGGTGGCTTGGGCGATCTCGAGGCCGTCAAGCTCGCATTCCCGGACAATGGTTCCGATAACCTGAGCATCGGCGAACCGCGCTGAGGTTAAGCGCGAGTTGTGCAGCTCCGCGAGGGTCAGGTCGGCGCTGCTCAGATCAGCCCCGGTCAGGTCCACCCGGTGGAAGCTTGCACGTCGGAGGTCCGCTCCGGTCAGATCCGCCCCGGCCAAGGGCAGTCGCGTGTGGTCGTGACCCTCAACGCCGATGGCCCACCCGCTCAGTCGGGCGCTCGCAAGCCGGACTCCGGCTAGAGACTGGTGAGGGTGCCCGCACTCGCTCGCTCGCAGCGCGTAGGCGAAGGCG
>DASTBN010000672.1:0-2370 GCA_035712045.1 Pseudonocardiaceae bacterium | reverse complement strand
CCCGCGTCGATGACGATCTCGACGCGATCACCCTTCATGATGTGCCGCCCTTCTGGCCATCGATGGAGATGAGGGCCCAGGCCGAGCGAACCGGTCGCCTCTCGGCGAAAGGCACACCGCGGCTTCAGCCGAACGATCGTCCGCGGTGGCGGATGGTTGTGGACCCGGGGGACACTGGCACGCCCGGCCTGGACAAACAGTGCAACCAATCGCAGGGCCCCATCATTCCCGGCCGCGTCACCGCTCAGATGGCCATCGCGGCGCGGACCTGGTCGTGGGCGTCGGTGCCGCCCTCGCCGGTGGAGGTGATATGCCCGGCCTCCATGACGTAGTAGCGGGTGGCGGCGGCGAGGGCGAACCCAACGTGCTGCTCGACCAGCAACGTTGACAGTTCTCCCCGGGCTGTCAGAGACAGGATGGTCCGCTCGATTTCCGCCACGACATTCGGCTGGATGCCCTCGGTGGGCTCGTCCAGGATCAGGACCCGGGGCTGGGTGATCAGCGCCCGGGCGATGGCCAGTTGCTGGCGCTGGCCTCCGGAGAGCAGACCGGCCCGGCGCGAGAGCAGCCCGTGCAGTGCGGGGAAGAGATCGAGCATGTCGGCGATCAGCTCCTTGCCCCCCCGCTGGGTGTCCGCCACCAGCCGCAGGTTCTCTTCCGTGGTCAGCTGCGGAAAGCACTGCTGTCCCTGCGGGACGTAGCCCAGGCCCCGCCTGACCCGCTCGCTGGGCCGCAGCCCGGTGACGTCGTCGCCATCCAGCAGGATCCGCCCGGCGCGGGGTCGCAGCAGGCCGACGGCGGCCCGCAGCAGGGTCGTCTTGCCGGCGCCGTTGTGGCCCATCACGGCGGCGACTCCGCCCACCGGCACCTCCACGGTCACGCCGTGTACGACGGTGGTCCGCCCGTATCCGACATGAACATCGATCAGCCGCAGCATCAGGACGCGACCTCCGCCCGGCCGAGGTAGACCTCCTGAACCCTGGGGTCCGCCTGCACGTGCGCCACCGAGCCCTCGCTCAACACCTGGCCGGCGTGCAGGACAGTGACGGAGGTGGCGAAGGATCGCATGAAGTCCATGTCGTGCTCGACCACCACGACGGTGCGCTGGGCGCCGATCCGCTGGAGCAACTCCCCCGTCTGGGCCCGCTCATCGGCGCTCATCCCGGCCACTGGCTCATCCAGCAGCAGCACCCGCGCGTTCTGCACCAGCAGCATCCCGATCTCCAGCCACTGCTTCTGCCCATGGGACAGTGCCCCGGCTTGCCGGTCCCGCGATCCCGTCAGGCCGACGATGTCCATGGCGTCCTCGACCTGCGGCGGCACCGAGGTGCGGCGGCGCAGCAGCGACAGTGGTGTGCGCCCGGCGCCCGCCGCGATGTCGAGGTTCTGCACAACCGTAAGTTCGTCGAACACGGTGGCCGTCTGGAATGTGCGCCCGACACCGAGCCGGGCGATCTGATGCACTTTCTTGCCGATCAGCTCGGTCCGGCCGAACCGGACCGACCCGGTGGCCGGTGCCAGACCGGTGATCGCGTCCACCAGGGTGGTCTTCCCCGCGCCGTTAGGGCCGATCAGGAACCGCAGATCGCCCTGCAGCACCGTCATCGTGACCCCGCCGACGGCGACGAACCCGTCGAACACCACCCGGACATCGGAGAGTTCCAGGTAATCGGCTTCCATTGTCATGGCGCCGTCTCCGTTCCAACACTGACTCTCGGTTTCCCCCGCCACGATCCGCGCAGCAGGTTCACCGACGACAATCCGGCTGGCAGGAAGGCGATCACCAGAACGAACAGCGCACCCTGGAAGTAGGTCCAGAACGACGGGAAACTCTCCGAGAGCGTGGTCTGCGCCCAGGCCACCGCGATCGCCCCAAGCGCTGGGCCGAATAGCGTGGAACGGCCGCCGATCGCCACCCCGATGAGAAAAGCGATCGAGGGCACCACCCCGACGTTCGCTGGCGAAATGATTCCCACGATGGGCACGAACAAGCCACCCGCGATGCCGGCCATGGCCGCCGCCAGCACGTACGCCACCAGCTTGATGTTGGCCGGGTCGTAACCCAGGAACCGCACCCGCTCTTCCTGGTCCCGGACCGCGACGAGCAGCTCGCCGTATCGTGAGCGGTAGAGCTGCCACACGATGACCAGCATCACGAGCAGCGTGATCGCGGCGATGTAATACAGCATCCGCTTGTTGACCGGATCGAACAGGTTGTAACCGAAGAAGGATCTGAACCCATTAAGGCCGTTGAACCCGCCGAGGGTGACCTGCTGGCCGATCAGCAGAATCGCGAAGGCGGCCGCCAGCGCCTGGGACAGGATCGCGAAGTACGCGCCGCGCACCCGCCTGCGGAAAATCGCGAGGCCC
>DASTBN010000671.1:0-4172 GCA_035712045.1 Pseudonocardiaceae bacterium | reverse complement strand
ATGCCACGGCGATGTCTGCATCACCTGCTCGGATCAAGCCGTCCCCGTCCGGGTCGTGGAGCTGCTCCCCGATGAGCTGGCCATCGTCGATACCGGGTCAGGCCTGGAAGAGGTGAGCGTGGCGTTCGTCACCGCAGTGGTGGGCGACGAGATCCTCGTGCACGCCAAGGAAGCGATCGCGGTCCTTGGCAGGCCAGATGGAGCCAGCGCATGAACCCTGGAACCAACGGCCACGGCTCAATGCGGCCACAAGTGCCAACCCCTGACCAATCCCGGTCTGATGACCTGGCCAGTTTGTACCCATTTTTGTACGCACACCCTGAGAACGTCGGTCACGACCGTCCCGGAGCAGGAGATCTCGAGGCGGTCCTGGCCGAGGTGCGCCGTTCCACTGTGGATAAGGTGCATCAGATCGTGGCGCTCCGGCGGGAGGTGCTGGCTCAGCAGGGCCAGCGGCTGGCCGCGTGTGCCTCGGCAATGGCGGCGTCGTTCGCCCAAGGCGGGCGGCTGTTCGCCATCGGCAACGGGGGAAGCTGCACTGATGCGGCCGACCTCGCGAGCCTTTTCCTTCACCCGGGTCCGGGAAAGCGGGCAGTGCCCGCCTTCGCGCTCACCGGTGATATCGCGGTGCTGACGGCGCTGTCGAACGACGTCTCATTTGACGTCGTCTTCGCCCGGCAGATCGCGGCGTTCGGGCGGCGCGGTGACGTCGTCGTCGGGCTGTCCACATCGGGCAATTCCACCAACCTCGTGCGTGCCTTCGAGGAGGCGGGCAGGCGTGGCCTGCTTACCGTCGGCTTGGCGGGCTACGAGGGCGGGGCAATGGCCGAGCTGGGCAGCATCGACCACCTGTTCGTGGTGCCTTCTGATTCCGTGCACCGGATTCAGGAGGCGCAGACCACGGTCTACCACACGCTGTGGGAGCTCACGCTCAACGAGCTGACCACCGGAAGGCGAGATCCGGCACAAGTAGAGCGGCGTGAGGTCGCTCGTGGAGTAGGGGATCATGTCTGAAGAGAGCCCAATTCATATTCTCTGGATCAACTGTGGCCTATCCTGCGACGGCGACTCGGTCGCGCTGACCGCGGCGACGCAGCCAAGCATCGAGGAAATCGCGCTGGGGGCCCTCCCCGGCCTGCCCAAGATCGCGGTGCACTGGCCGCTGATCGATTTCGAGTGCGGTCCCGACCAGGGCGCCGACACCTTCATCGAGTGGTTCCACAAGGCCGCGCGGGATCAGCTGGAGCCGTTCGTCCTCGTCCTCGAAGGTTCCATCCCGAATGAGGCGATCAACGGTGAAGGCTACTTCACCGGTTTCGGCTACCACCACGACACCATGCAGCCGTACACCATCAACGAGTGGATCGACCTCCTCGCCCCCAAGGCGACGATCGTGCTCGCGGTCGGCACCTGCGCCACCTACGGCGGCATGCACGGCATGTCCGGGAACCCCACCGGCGCCATGGGTGTGCCGGACTACCTGGGCTGGGACTGGAAGTCCAAGGCCGGGATCCCGATCGTCTGCGTACCAGGCTGCCCGGTTCACCCGGACAACCTGTCCGAGACGATCCTGTACCTGCTCTACCAGGCGGCCGGCGCCGCGCCGATGATCCCGCTGGACGAGCAGCTGCGCCCGCTGTGGCTCTACGGCAACACCGTGCACGAGGGCTGTGACCGGGCTGGTTACTACGAGCAGGGCGAGTTCGCCAAGACCTACGACTCACCGAAGTGTCTGGTGAAGCTGGGCTGCTGGGGCCCGGTGGTGAACTGCAACGTGCCCAAGCGGGGCTGGATCAACGGTGTGGGTGGCTGCCCGAACGTGGGTGGTATCTGCATTGGGTGCACCATGCCCGGTTTCCCGGACAAGTTCATGCCGTTCATGGACGCGCCTCCGGGCTCCCTGGTATCGGGAACTGCGAGTCAGGCTTACGGCTCGGTTATCCGGTCGTTGCGCAACATCACACTGAAGAAGACCAACGCCGAGCCCAAGTGGCGCAAGAAGGGCCGCACACTCGAGACCGGCTACAAGCCGTCCTGGTGATCGCCGACCGGCTGGAGAAAGGCGTCTAAACGATGACAACCGCATCAAGGCACAGCTCGACAGGCCAGCTCACCGAGATGGTGTGGGACCCGGTAACCCGGATTGTCGGCAGCCTGGGCATTTACACGAAGATTGATTTCGCCGCCAAGCGCGTGGCCGAGTGCCACAGCTCCTCGTCGGTGTTCCGCGGGTACTCCATCTTCATGAGGGGCAAGGACCCGCGTGACGCCCACTTCATCACGAGCCGTATTTGTGGCATCTGTGGTGATAACCACGCCACCTGCTCGGTGTACAACCAGAACATGGCCTACGGGGTGGCTCCGCCGCACCTCGGTGAATGGGTCATCAACTGTGGTGAAGCCGCCGAGTACATCTTCGACCACAACATCTTCCAGGAGAACCTGGTTGGGGTCGACTACTGCGAGAAGATGGTCGCAGAGACCAACCCGGGCGTGCTCGACCTGGCCAACCGGACCCCGGCGCCGGGCGAAGAAGCCCACGGATACAAGTACATCGGCGACATCATGCGGGCGCTCAACCCCCTCGCCGGTGAGTTCTACCGTGAGGCATTGCAGGTCTCCCGTTACACGCGTGAGATGTTCTGCCTCATGGAGGGTCGCCACGTGCACCCCTCCACGCTGTACCCGGGCGGCACCGGAACCGTGGCCACCCACCAGCTGTTCACCGACTACTACACCCGCCTCATGCGGTATGTGGAGTTCATGAAGCGGGTCGTGCCGCTGCACGACGATCTGTTCAACTTCTTCTACGACGCATTGCCTGGTTACGAAGAGGTCGGACGGCGCCGGGTGCTGCTGGGCTGCTGGGGCGCTCTCAACGACCCGGAGCACTGCGACTTCACCTACCGCAACATGACCAACTGGGGCCGCAAGATGTTCGTGACCCCCGGTGTGGTGGTGGACGGCAAGCTGGTCACCAACGACCTAGTGAAGATCAACCTCGGGCTGCGGATCCTGCTCGGCTCCTCGTTCTACGAGGACTGGGAGGGCCAGGAGATCTTCGCTGACAAGGACCCGCTGGGGAACCCGGTCGACCGGAGGCACCCGTGGAACCAGCACACCATCCCGCGGCCGGCCAGGCGCGACTTCAACGGCCCGTACAGCTGGACCATGTCGCCGCGCTGGTTCGATGGCCGGGACCACCTCGCGCTGGACACCGGTGGTGGCCCCCTCGCCCGCCTGTGGCCAACGGCCCTGTCTGGCCTGGTGGACACCGGCCACGTCAAGGCCACCGGCAAGAGCGTCATCATCAACCTGCCCAGGACGATGACCAAGCCCGAGGTCACCTTCGAGTGGAAGATCCCGTACGACAAAGCTGGCAAGCCACTGTCGAACGCGATCGAGCGTAACCGCGCCCGGAGCTACTTCCAGGCCTACTCCGCGGCCCTGGCTCTGCACTTCGTGGAGAAGGCCCTGGCCGAGGTGCGGGCTGGCCGCACCAAGACCTGGGAGCCGTTCAAGGTGCCCAAGGAAGCGATCAGCTGCGGATGGACCGAGGCCGTCCGTGGCGTGCTGTCGCACCACATGATTATCCGGGACGGGAAGATCGCAAACTACCACCCGTACCCGCCCACCCCGTGGAACGGCAGCGTTCGCGACATCTACGGGACGCCGGGCCCCTACGAGGACGCCGTGCAGAACACGCCGATCTTCGAGGAGAACCCGCCGGCGAGCTTCAAGGGCATCGACATCATGCGTGCGGTCCGCAGCTTCGACCCGTGCCTGCCCTGTGGCGTGCACATGTACCTGGGTCAGGGCAAGGAGCTGCAGCGCCTGCACACGCCGCACGCCTTCACCACGGCTGGCGGCTGAGTCGTGCCGGATAGCAACACTGCATCTGCCGCAGGGAATATCCAGGCGGTAGGGGAACGGGTCGAGGCGATGCTCGCTGAGTTCGCCTCGGCCTCTGACCCCGCGATCGCCACACGGGCCGAGGAGCTGGTCGGCCTGCTCGTCGAGTTCTACGGTTCGGGCCTGGCCCGAATCATGGAATTGCTCGACGAGCGGGCCGCCGCTCCGCTGCTCGCGGACAAGGCGATCGCGGGTCTGCTGGTGCTGCACGACCTGCACCCGCAGAGCACGGAGGAACGTGTCCTCGCCGCTCTGGAGAA
>DASTBN010000670.1:0-2265 GCA_035712045.1 Pseudonocardiaceae bacterium | reverse complement strand
GTTCGCTTCAGCTGGTCGACGGTCCCGTCACGGTAGGGATTGGTGCGGGAGGTGCGCAGGATGGTGCCGCCCAGCGGGAGGATGTGCTCCACATCCTCCAGGCCCAGTGGCTGGATCAGCCCCTCGACCGGCCCCCGCCATCCGTCCCGGAAACCGATGATCTCGTGCCCATAGGCCTGGATTCCCTTGCGGACGACCGCCCGGATCACGGCATTGAGACCGGGGCAGTCACCGCCCCCCGTCAACACGCCAATACGCATGTGGGTTCCCTTTCCCCTTGATGTACTACGCTGACGGCCGAAGCCTGGCACGGCCGACTCAATCGGGCGCAACGAGGGGTCAGCGGGATCGGCTGTGCTGCGCCATCAGGTGATTCTCGATCACCCGCCACCGGGTGAGGTTGTAGCGGGCATCCGCCACCGCGTCGTGAGCGTCACTGGGAGGCGGGGGCAGCGCTGGCTTGCCGGCGTCTTCCCAGCGCTGCCGCAGATCCCTGGTGAAGCGGGGTAACGCCTTGGGCAACGCGGGCATCGGGCCCCACAGCTGGGCGAGAGCGACATGGTCGTAGGCGGCGAACCAGGCCCACAACTCCACCCGCTCACCGGGCGCGGTGAGAAACTCCAGCAGTGTGTCGCGGATAGCCTTGCGATCACGCCACGCCCGGTCGGACGGGGGCGGCAATTTGGGTAGTACGTGAGACCGGACCCACTGGCCAGCCCGCTGGGGATCGAACTCGGTGGATACCGCGTAGTACTCACGACCCTGCTCGTCCACCACACCGATGGAGATCAGCTCGATGGTGACGCCGTCCTCGATGAACTCGCAGTCGTAGAAGTACCTCACCGGGCAAGCCTACGCACCCGCCGCCCGAGATCGATCACGACGCCTTGAGCGTGAGCTGTGGTGGCTCGGCGGCACGCTCCTTCACCGACGTGGCGTAGATGTCGACATACTCCTGGCCTGAGAGATCCATCAGGGAGTACATGATCTCGTCGACCATCGACCGCTCAACGAACCGGTCGCCAGCCAGTTCGGCGTATCGGGAGAAGTCCAGCGGCGGCCCGAAACGTATTTCCACGGGATGGGGACGCCACATTTTCGTGCCTATGGGACTGACCTTGTCGGTACCTACCATGACGACAGGAATCACCGGAACACCGGCCTCCAGCGCCATCCGGGCGACCCCGGTCTTGCCCTTATACAACCGGCCATCCGGAGAGCGGGTGCCCTCGGGATAGATGCCAAGCAACTTGCCCGCATTGAGCAGCCGCACTCCGGTGTCGAGGGCGGCCTGGGCGGCCGAGCCACTGGAGCGGTCGATGGGAACCTGTCCGGCAGCGCTGAAGAACTGCCGTTTGAGCCATCCCCGGAGCCCGGGTGTGGTGAAGTATTCACGCTTGGCCAGGAACGTGAGCCGGCGGCGGATCATCAGCGGCAGGAAGAACGAGTCGGCCACCGCGAGATGGTTGCTCGCCAGAATCGCGCCACCGCGCTTGGGAATGTGTTCCGCGCCATGAACTCGCGGGCGGCATGTCAGCTTCATGAGTGGGCCGAGCAGCAGATGCTTGAGCAGCCAGTAGAACACCGCCTACCGTTCCTTCCCTTCCAGCACGTCGCTAAGCCTACGGAGCGTGGTATCCGCGGCACAACGGCCCACCCCGTCCTGGCGTACGCATCGGCATTCTCGGCGTACCCGTTCCAGCTCGGGTACTCTCTCAAGCGCAGCGAGCCCGAACGCGGAAAGTGGTGTAACCCGTTGACGTACCCTAGTCCCGAGGAGCAAGAGCGCGAGGGCCCCTCGCGGCGGGACGTGGACGCCGCGTTCGACCGCATCGTCGCTGGTTTGCGGGCCGGGCCGGAGGAAGTCAGCTGGTCCGAGCGTGAGGCTGATGACCATTTCGATCCACCCGAACCGCCACCGTTACCGATCCTGCGCCCGCGCACGGTCGGCGGCCTGCTCGCTCTCGCGGCAGGGGTGTTGTTGCTGGTCGCGCCGAATCTGCTGGGCTTGGGTGAGCGGGTGGGAACACCACTGGGCCTCCTCGCCCTGGCCGGCGGGATCGGATGGCTGCTGATGGGGCTGCGGCCCGACCCGCCGACCGGGGGTTCCGACGACGGCGCCCGCCTGTAACGAGGTGAGGAGTCCACGGAGTTGGCCTGTTGGACGAAACCCAGATCGCGATACGTTGCCTTCAGGGCATGGCAGGCGTAGCGAACCGCGGAGGTTGCAGTGCGGGAGGTGACTGTTCCCGCCACCGTTACGGT
>DASTBN010000669.1:0-10115 GCA_035712045.1 Pseudonocardiaceae bacterium | reverse complement strand
CCATCGCGACCAACTCCGTCACATACAGCGGCGCGCCGGTCTCCCGGTCCGATTTCTGCCGGCCGTCGTTGTCCTGCTTCGGCTGCGGAGCCCGGGATACCACGAACTCCACACCCTCAGTTCTGATTTCTAGCCGCATTGTTGGCTGGTCCTCCAGATTGGTTGGTGCGGGCCGTTTGACCCGCATGCCAATCAAACGGCGAAACAGCCGAGCTGAGGGGGTCCGCGAACTAGTCCCGAACTAGTCCGTCACTAGTCCCGGAACCGTGCCTAACGGGTATGCTCGCCACGCGTCGGCGGAGGGGAGAGATCCAGTGACGGCTGCGATCGCAGGTCAATGCGCGCGCTGCGGTGCGCCGCTGAGCCGGTACAACCCAGACTCGGTGTGCGCGAGCTGCCACCCCGTGGAAGAGGCTCGTTCTCCCGGGACCTGGCTCAGCCGACCTACCAGCGTGCCAGCCGAGGACAGCGGGGCGGTTCTGCGGGCCTGGCGGGCGTCGGCGGGACGTAGCCAGGCAGAGACGGCGGGGCTGCTGGGGATGACACAGCAGAATCTCAGCCAGATCGAGAACGGCCGCCAGGCCATGTCCTACGAACAGCGGCAGCGCGCCGTCTCAGTGCTCGGGCTCTCCCCGGAGGACCTCGGGCTCTCACCGGGCCGCTCCCGCGCCGAGCTAGATGGCGCGGTCGCCGTCGATCAAGCCCGGTGGCGTCAGCAACGCCGCTGGCTCAACCAGCACCGATCCGAGCTGGCCCGGCTCGCCGCCAAGGTGTACCCGCCTGAGCATCGAGTGCCTGGCACACCGCTGATCGCCGGGCCTGGCTGGATCCCCGATGAGCCAGCTGAGTTGCGGTCGCTGCGGCTGACCCTCGACGAGCGGCCGCACGCGGTCACTATTGATGGCAGCGAGGACGAGACACTCCCCACGCGTCCGCTGTGTGCGCCGGGTCAGCGGTTTGACCGGTACACCTCCGCCATCCGCCACCTTGACCCGCCACGATTGTTCGAGTCCCGGCCCAGCTATCGCTTGCTGGGCGGCCATCCCGGCACGGATACCCTGCGGTTCGGTCTGGCGGCGTACTTCGACAAGATCGACGTGTCCGAGGCCCTCGGCCATGAGCTGGCCATCGCCTGCCACCGCGAGCACCACGGCATCCTCACCGCGGTGCAGCGGGAGGAGCTACCGTTCCGGTCCCTGATCGGTGACCCGTTCGATCCGGCCCGCCGGGCGATCATCCCCGCGGTGACCACACTGACCATCCGGCTCCGCCGATACCCCGCGGAGCCGAGTTTCCTGCTGCACTGGCGCGACCCGGCCAAAGTCGCCACCGCAGCGGGTGTGTACGACGTGATCCCAGCCGGGGAGTTCCAGCCTGCCAGCGTCGCCCTGTGGGACCGGCGCAATGACTTCGACCTGTGGCGCAACATCGTGCGCGAGTACTCCGAGGAGCTGCTCGGTACCCCGGAACACGATGGCACCCGGACCAAGCCGATCGACTACCACGCCTGGCCGCTCTACCGCGATCTGGAAGACGCTCAGAGCGCTGGCGCGGTGGTCCCGTTCCTGCTCGGTCTCGGGCTCGACGCGCTCACCCTCGCGGCGACGATCCTCACGGTCGTCGTGATCGATGACGACGTGTTCGCCCGCGTGTTCGGGGCCGCGACGCGCTACAACGAGGAAGGTGAAATCGTCGCGATCGGCGACGGCAGAGCCACTGAGGGAATCCCGTTCACCGAGGAATCAGTACACCGGCTGCTTAGCCGTGAGCCGATGGCCTCACCCGGTGCCGCGTGCCTGGCCCTGGCCTGGCGTCACCGTCACCGCATCCTCGGCCTATAGCCCGCCCGGACCAGAGGAGCCACGCGCCCTGATTAGCGATCTCACCGGCAGCGAGCAGCAGTGGCTGCGCGTCCGGGACTACCTGCGCGAACACCGCTATGACCTCGCCGTCTCCGCCGCCCGCGATTACCCGGAATCAGCCACGGTCGCGGGAACACCGCTACTGAGCACATCGGGGTGGCTGCCCGCCGCACCGATCCCGCTCGATGACATCAAGCTGCACTACACACCCGAGGCGGCATTCGGCGGCATCACCGGCACCGAGCCCGTGGTGCGGCGCCTGCTGCCCGTTAGGGCCAGCGGTGCGAGGTATCGCAGCTATTCCGGGGCCGTCGCCGCGCTCGCCGCCCCCCGCGTCTTCGAGAACCGTGCCACCTACCGTCTGCTGCACGCGGAGCTGACCTCGGCCCCGCATATGGTGTTTGGCGCGGGGAGTTACTTCGATGGCATCGACGTGGGCGACGCCGTCGCCCATGAGTTCACCGCCGTACACCTCGGCGAGATCACCACCCTCGATCTCCGGAACGCGATCGGTGACCCCTGCGACCCAGCCCGGCGCACCGCGAACGTGGCCCTGAGCACGCTGACCCTCCGGCACGACCGGGCAATGGGCATGGCGACGTTCCCGCTGCACCGCCGCGACGGCGCCACGGTGGGCCATGCCGGGGGCCTCTACCAGGTCCTGCCCGTCGGTGTGTTCCAGCCAGCCGGGGAGGAACTCTGGAACGCCGGGAACGACTTCTCCCTGTGGCGCAACATCCTGCGCGAACTCGCCGAAGAACTGCGCGGGGAAACGGAGGACTATGGAACGCACCGTGGGCCGATCGACTACCGCGCCTGGCCCTTCGCCAGCCATCTGACTCAGGCCCTCGACACTGGACAGGCTCACGCGTTCTGCCTGGGGATCGGGGTTGATCCGCTCACCTTCGCCACAGACATCCTGACCACCGTCACCATCGACGCACCGCTGTATGACGAACTGTTCGGGCAGGTCACCGGCACCAACGCCGAAGGATCGATCCTCCTCGCCGTACCTTTCACCGCCGAGACCGTGCAACGCTACGCCAGCCGTGAGCCCACCCAGGCTGCAGGCGCGGGCCTGCTGCGGCTCGCGTGGTGGCACCGGTCGATCCTGCTCAACTGACTATCTATCCCTGCCTGGACGTCGAAACCGGTCTGCTTCCCCCGGACTCCCTGTTCCCCCGGACTCCCTGCCAGTGTTGACGCGGCGGCCCGCCTGCTTTTCTCTTGCCCATCGCGGCCATGCCCACAAGTACGGCTTGTACAGCTACCGCTTGTTAGCTCACGGACACCGGTAACCACGAAGCTCCTCCCATCGCCCGGCCGGGCCAGCCGGACCGGGCCCGCAGCCCGCTGGGAGGTGCTCCGTCGTGACCACCGGCGCCGAGCGCCCCCGGCTGCGGGAACTGCGCACCGAGCTCGGCTGGACGCAGCAGGAGATGGCTGAGCGGCTCGCGCACCTGGCGTGGATGCAGCGCGGTGAGCGGGTCGGGGTCAACGCGGACATGGTGGCCAAGTGGGAACGCGGCGCGAAGGGCATTAGCCCCCGCTACCGTGAGCTGCTCTGCCACCTGTTCGGCGTGGCCCCCGATCAGCTCGGCCTTAAGAACACCCCCGCCGCCACCGAAGGCACCCGGTCACGGACCGATGACCAGTCGCTGCTGGCGATGCTGGACAAGGCCGCTGGCCTGCTCGACCAGCTCGGCGCCGCCGGGACCGCGCTCGCCCCGCACATGCTCCATGTGTGGAAAGACGCGGTCAGTACCCGGCGCACGATGTTCGGGCTGCTCGATCCTGGCGCCACTGACCCCGCGGGGCGCGCCCGCGCCGTGACAGCCACTGTGGCCGATCTGGAGCAGCTCGCCGAGCGCTACCACGACCTCTACGAGACTGCCGACCCCGCGGCCCTGCTGACCTCGGTGGCCGCGCACGTGGGCATGGCTCAGGACGCCCTGCGCCGGGACCTGGGAGCGGACGAGCGGCGTCGGCGGCTGCGGAACCTGGCCGAGGTCGCGATCCTCGCCGGACGGCTCGCCGCCGAGGACCTCGCAAACACCATGTCCGCCCGCGCCTACTACAACCTCGCTCTCGATAACGCCCGCGAAGCAGCGGACGCCCAGCTGACCGCCATCGCTCACGGGCAGGCCGCCCGCCTCGCCGCCAGCGAAGGCATGAGCATGGCTGCGCTGGATCACCTCACCGCAGCCCACGACCACGCCGTGTCGACTCCGGCGGTCGCGTCCTGGCTGGCCAGCATCGAGGCCACCATCCAGGCAGACCGGGGCGACCACGACGCGGCACGCGAGGCCCTCGGCCGCGCCCGCGCCGCCCTCGGCCAACCTGGTGGGCGCTGCGCCCCCGCGTGGTTTCGCTGGAGCACGACGGACCTGGGCGCCGCGACTGGCCACGCGCTCCTCCAAGCCGGGGATCACCACGGCGCCCGCGAGACACTCACCGCAGCGCTCAACCAGCCTCGCCAGATCCCGCGTCGGCAACGCGTGCTGATCCTGATCGATCTCGCCGCAGTCGAGTTGAACAGCGGACACTGTCCGAATGCGTGCTCCTGCGCCACCCAGGCCGCCACGCTGCTCCATCACGTCGCTTATGCCCTCGGCGCCACCCGCCTGCGCGCATTCCGCGCCGCCGCCCAGGGGCCTTTGCCCGGCGCGGCCCGGCGCGCCCTCGACGAGTGCCTAACCCAGATCGCGGCCTGACCACTCTGGCGGCACGAATGTCAGCCCGTGGTTTTGGTCCGCATCCATTGCTGGCCAAGTTGGCGGATCTCCGCGATATCGGTCCAGCCTCGCACAAAATCCAGAGGTTGCCTCATGGCGAAGCCAAGGCATTGATACACGGTGCATCGCGATTTCCTGCGCCACAATCGCCAGTTCCCTGGTGCGCTACAAACCCGGCACTGGCCGTGTTCGTTCACATCATGCTGCTGGAGCAACATAACCGTACCAGCAAGCAACCGCATCGTTTGTTCCTTGAGGACCGGTGGCGCGATCGGCTCTTCACTTCGAAGCTCACTAGCCAGCTCCACAAGCTGTTCTACAAGCATGCGACGAGTCCGCCAGACGTTGCTCACGACTCCCGGGTAGCCGAACCGTTACGCGTGATCGCCGGAACAACCGCTGTGCCGCCACGGGATGCGTTCCCATCGCGTGTGGCCGCCACCTCGCTGGCCTCGTCCCGCGCCAGCTCCAGCGTCGATATGACCTCATCAACCTTTCCCGGTGTCATGATCGCTTCCCAGGTAAACGGTGGTGAGATCGACAACCACACCCTGTCTCGCACCACTGTCACGACAACAGTCGCATCAACTCCTCGCATGCCCTTCACACGGACCCTCCGGGGCATTCCCATGACAGGCCACCCTGTAGGTGCCGTACCGGGAGTGAAACCGCCGTCACAGCCCACAGGTGCGCCCCTCCCCACAATCAATGCCCGTCGTGTGTGCCCGGCCGGGGGCCTCGCGGACACCCCCGTAGCGGCCCCTCCGGGCCAGGCACGATCCGCTCACACCGGAACCCCCGCGCCTTGGCGGTATCCAGCAGCCGCATCGCGGCCTGCGGATCCGGGCGGATCCGGGCTATCGCTCACCGGGACCCCCGCGCCGCGACCCCGGCCAGCGCGACCAGCCGCAACCGCAGCCGCTCATCGGTGAGCGCGGGCGCCTGATCAGCCAGGATGATCACACCCCGCAGCACCGACCGTGCCGCTGCCAGTTCCACCATCCCGGTGAGACACTCCAGGAAAAGACGCGGGTTCACCACCGTGACCGCCCAGCCGCTGCCACACGCCGCGCAACTCCAGGTGTGCACCTTCGGAGACATCCCAGTGATCGGCCGCATACCGCTGGTGGTCCCGCAGCTCGGGCACGGATCGACATTGGCGGGGTCGATCACTGTGGACGGGCCGAGCCCGGGCACCATGGCCCCTTCGCGGCCGCCAGGATCGCCCGCTCCAATTCGACATCAGCGAGGTCATCCGGCCTGTTCACCAGAGCTACTGACATGAACTGATCAAACTGGCTTGGCACACCCACCGGGAAGGTCCGCCAGCTAGTCCATCACGACCGCACTCGCTAGTCCCGCCCGCCTGGCCGGGGCGAATGCGGAACACCCAGTGCCTCCGGCGGCCAGTCGGCCCGGGTGACGATCCCCTCCACAGTCTGTGAAGGAAGCTGTTTAACGAGGTCATCGCCTGGCCCTGCGTCCTCCGGGAATCGGATCGCCGCCTCGGCGATCCTCCGGCTTCATCGCGTGCTCCTCCTGATCGGTGATCGTGGAGCGTCGTGACCGCACACCAATCAAACGGCGAAACACCTGCTCCGAGGGGGTCCGCGAGCTAGCGCCCAAGCGGCGCTAGGGCTGTTTTTTGGCTCCACGCCGGGCCCGCAGGGTCTCGTTCTCATCCGGCGCCCCGGCCGCGACCAGGATCTTCAGGGGCCCTGGGGCGGGCGGTACCACCAGGTCACCGCTGGGCGCGTGGCTGGTCGATGTGGGGCACGATGAGGGTGACAGCCTCGATTCGCCGCCGGGCTCAGGGAGCGGCGGCGGGGCCCGGCAAGCTCGTATTCATCCGGAGTGTCAGGGAGTACCGCCAGCCTGCTGCCGGGCCGCGTACCGCGTGAAACGGCCGGTCGTGCTTCTCGGCGTCGGCGAGGCCCGGTGCTCGCAGAAGCGCGAGACTCCCAGGGATTGTTTCCCATTCCTCGATGATCGTTCCTTCTCGGTTCGCGCAGTGGGCGAGTGGTGCGGAACCGTGCGACGTTATGATGGCGATAAGGTAGTGGTTTCGTAGCCCGTCGCGGTGTGGTGATACTCCTATCGAGCCGGGCTTGTAGCGCATGACGGCGATGTCGTTGGGAAACCATCGGTCTATGCCGCCGATTCCTTCACCATCGGCATGGATCCGGGTGGTGAGCTCGCGACGCGCTTGCCGTACCGCCGGGTAGCCGCCGAGGTTGGCCTCTGTGATGCGGAACATGTCCGCGTCCTCACGGACATGGTAGGGGCCGACTTCGCCCGGCAGTCGCTCGAACGGCCCGTCCTGGACCTCGTGCTGGAGGCGGCGGCAGTAGTCGTGGTCTAGCGCGTTCTCGACGAAGGACATGCCCGAGGCCGCGACGCGCAGAAGGGCGGGACGAAGGTCAAGGTGAGGTACGAGTGTCCGCATAGTCAAATCTCCTACGTGAGTAACTCCCCCCGGTAAACCAGGACCTGTTTGTCGCCAGCGAGAACATAGCGGACCACCTCGACTGATCGACCCGTGCTGTCGCTATATGTTCGGAGTACGACGCCCACAGGAGTGCCCGGCAGAAGCCGTAAAGCGCGCACCTCGTCTGGCAGCGGCATCCGGATCGCCAACTCGTCTTCGAAGTGCCGGAAGTCGATCCCGAAGCGATCCTTGAGATTTGCGTCGATCTGACCGGGTGAAACATTTTCCGGTTCGCCGAGTGGGCTATCACCCTCGGCGAATTCCGCCGGGAAGTAGCTCTGCGTCATCTGCAACGGCTCCCCGTCGAGTAGCAGCAGATATCGGCGTGTCACGACACGCGCACCAGCATCGAGCCCGAGCTTGCTGGCCACATCGGCAGGAGACTCCACAAACTCGACTCCGAGCAGCGTCGCTTCCGCTTCCCGGCCCGCGGACCGGGCCTGTGTCAGGAAACGCCGCGCGGCCTCCAGCCGTAACATCAGCGGCGGGCGTTCTCGCACAAACACCCCACGGCCACGGCGCCCGATAACCAACCCCTCGGCCTTCAGGACCTTCACTGCCTCACGCACTGTCTGCGCGGCGGTGCCGTAGCGTTCCACAAGCTCACGTTCGGACGGCAGCTGACTACCCGCGCCCAGATCTCCCGCGTTGATGGCGCCGCGCAACTCATCAGCGATTTGCCGGTACGGCGGACGGGGGTCTGTTGGATCAACGGGCATGAGGCTCCTTCGCTACCTCACCAGCGTACTAACGAAGCTCCTTGACTCGACCAGCCCTCCACGC
Organism: Pseudonocardiaceae bacterium; assembly: GCA_035712045.1. Taxonomy (GTDB): domain Bacteria; phylum Actinomycetota; class Actinomycetes; order Mycobacteriales; family Pseudonocardiaceae. Next base: position 2,247 of record DASTBN010000669.1, on the reverse strand, counting down.
TAAGTTCCTCACAACATCACTGCCTCACTAGCGAGGCAGTGATGTCTGCTCACTAGTGAGGCAGCGAGGGGGAGTGCTCAGTCGTGACCGCTGCCACCACCGAGCGCCCCCGGCTGCGCGAGTTGCGCACCGAGCTTGGTTGGACGCAGCAGGAGATGGCGGAGCGGCTCGCGCACCTGGCGTGGATGCAACGTGGCGAGCGGGTCGGCGTCAACGCGGACATGGTGGCCAAGTGGGAACGCGGCGCGAAGGGCATCAGCCCCCGCTACCGTGAGCTGCTGTGCCACCTGTTCGGCGTGACCGCCGATCAGCTCGGCCTGAAGAACACCCCCATCGCCGAAGGCACCCGCACGCGGACCGATGACCAGTCGCTACTAGCGATGCTAGACAAGGCCGCAGGCCTGCTCGACCAGCTCGGCGCCGCCGGGACCGCGCTCGCCCCGCACATGCTCCACGCATGGAAAGACGCGGCCACCAGCCGTCGCACCATGATCGGGCTGCTCGACCCTGGCGCCACCGACCCCACCGGGCATGCCCGTGCCGCCACGGCGACCGTGGCTGATCTGGAGCAGCTCGCCGAGCGCTACCACGACCTCTACGAGACCGCCGACCCTGCGGCCCTCCTCACCTCCGTGTCCGCGCACGTGCGCATGGCTCAGGACGCCCTGCACCGGGACCCAGAAGGCCAGGAGCGGAACCGGAGGCTACGCAACCTGGCCGAGGTCGCGATCCTCGCCGGTCGGCTGGCCGCCGAAGACCTCGGCAACACCATGTCCGGCCACGCCTACTACAGCCTCGCCCTCAACACCGCCCGCGAAGCCGCAGACGACCAGCTCACCGCCATCGCCCACGGTCACGCCGCGCGACTCGCCGCCCAAGAGGGCATGAGCACGGCCGCGCTGGATCATCTCACCGCCGCCAGCCAGCACGCCCGGTCCACTCCGGCCGTGGCGTGCTGGCTGGCCACCACCGAAGCGACCATCCACGCCGACCGGGACGCCCACAGCGCGGCACACGAGGCCCTCGACCGTGCGCACACCGCCCTCAGTACGCCGGGCCCGGCGGCACCGGCGTGGTTTCGCTCCTGGTGCCCGGCCACCACGCACGTGAGCGTCGCGACCAGCCACGTTCTCCTGCGGGCTGGTGACTACAGCAGTGCCCGCGAGAAACTCACCGCAGCGCTCAACCAGCCAGGCCATACCCCGCGACGGCAGCGGGTGCTGATCCTGATCGATCTCGCCACAGCCGAACTCGCCAGCGGAAACTACCCGGACGCGTGCGCTCACGCCACCCAGGCCGCCACTCTCCTCCACCAGGTCGCCCACGCGTTCGGTGCGGCTCGCCTGCGCGTGTTCCGTGACACCGCGCAACGCCCGCTACCCAGCGCCGCACGCCGCGCTCTCGACGAGCACCTCTCCCAGATCGCGGCCTGACCACCCTACGCGGCAAGAATGTTAGCGCGTGCTGTTGCCGCGTACCTATTTCTGGCCGAGCTGGCGGATCTCGGCGAGATCTGTCCAGCCGCCAGGTGGGACCGGGATGGTGTCCAGTATCTCGTTCATCCCGTGATCGCCTACTCGCTGGCCGCTGAGCACGTAGGCGATCCGGTCGCCTCATTTCCATCGGATGGTGGCCGTTCGCCCGGCGATGGCCGACAAAGACCCACCCGGTGGGCGCTGTGCAGGAGGTGTAACCACCACTACGACCCATCGATGTGACTTCTCCCTACGGTGAATGCCCGTCGTGCGCGGATCGTCGAACCGACCGGCCGCCGGGAGCCTGGGAACGGGGCGCTCAACCGCGACTGGGCCGTCTCGCGGACACCCCGCAGCGGCCCGTCCGGGCCGGGCGCGATCCGCTCGAACCGGAATCCCTGTGCTCTGGCGGTGTCCAGCAACCACATCGCGGCCCGCACACCAGGACTCTCGCTCACCGGGACACCCGCGCCACGAGCCCGGCCAGCGCGGCCAACCGGTGCCGCAGCTGCGCATCGGTGAGCCCGGGTGCCTGATCAGCCAGAGTGATCACATCCCTCAGCACCGCCCGTGCCGCCATAAGCCCCACCGCTACGGCGAGACGATCCAGGAGAGATGCGGGTTCACCATCGTGACCGCCCAGTCCGTGCCACACCGCCCGGATCGAGGCGCGCACCTCCTCGGGGATATCCCAGTGACCTGCCGCACACTGCTAGCGTTCCCATAGTGACCGGTTCCCTCGGCCTGTTCGACAGAGCTACTGACGTGACCC
>DASTBN010000668.1:0-3963 GCA_035712045.1 Pseudonocardiaceae bacterium | reverse complement strand
AGGGCAGGCGCGTGCGGGTGTCGCGGCGCACCGGCAAGGACATCTGAGATGACTGTGACATCGAGTGAGAGGGTCCCAGCAGTGGCCCCGGTACCCAGGCTGAAAACCCGGTACCGCGAGGAGATCGTGGCCGCGTTGGGCGAGCAGTTCCACTACGCCAACGTGATGCAGATACCCGGCGTCGTCAAAGTCGTGGTGAACATGGGCGTCGGCGAAGCCGCCCGGGACGCCAAGCTGATGGAGGGCGCCATCCGGGACCTCACCGCGATTACCGGGCAGAAACCGCTGGTGCGCCGCGCCCGCAAGTCCGTCGCGCAGTTCAAGCTGCGGGAGGGCATGCCGATCGGCGCCAAGGTGACCCTGCGCGGTGACCGGATGTGGGAGTTCCTGGACCGGCTGCTGACGATCGCACTTCCCCGGATCCGTGACTTCCGGGGCCTGTCGCCGAACCAGTTCGACGGCCACGGGAACTACACCTTCGGGCTCAACGAGCAGTCGATGTTCCATGAGATCAACCCGGACACCATCGACCGGCCGCGTGGCATGGATATCACCGTGGTCACCTCCGCGACCACCGACGAGGAGGGCCGGGCGCTGCTGCGCCGTCTGGGCTTCCCCTTCAAGGAGAGCTGATGGCGAAGAAGGCGCTGATCATCAAGGCCGCGCGCAAGCCCAAGTTCCCGGTGCGGGCCTACACCCGCTGCCAGCGCTGCGGGCGGCCCAAGGCGGTCTACCGCAAGTTCGGGCTCTGCCGGATCTGCCTGCGCCAGATGGCTCACCGGGGTGAGCTTCCCGGCGTGAGCAAGTCCTCCTGGTGAGAACTGGCGCAGTCATTATTCGCCGCAGGCCCCATGGGGAACCGCGGCGGGAAGGGATCACGAGGTCGCCATGACAATGACCGACCCGATCGCAGACATGCTGACCCGTCTGCGCAACGCCAACTCGGCCTATCACGACCGGGTGATGATGCCGCACTCGAAGATCAAGGCGAATATCGCCGAGATCCTCCAGCGCGAGGGTTATATCGCCGGCTATCACGCTGAGGACGCCGCCGTCGGGAAATCCCTGGTGGTGGAGCTGAAGTTCGGCCCCAACCGGGAGCGCAGCATCGCGGGCCTGCGCCGGGTGTCCAAACCCGGGCTGCGGGTGTACGCGAAGTCGACCTCGCTGCCCAAAGTGCTCGGCGGGCTCGGCGTGGCGATCATCTCCACGTCCACCGGGCTGCTCACTGACCGGCAGGCCGCCAAGAAGGGCGTGGGCGGGGAAGTCCTCGCCTTCGTCTGGTGAGAGGGGAGGCCTGAGCAGATGTCACGTATCGGGAAGCAGCCGATCCTCGTTCCGGCTGGGGTCGAGGTGGTCATTGAGGGCCGCACGGTGCGGGTGAAAGGTCCCAAGGGCGCACTGACTCACACCGTGCCCGAGCCAATCACCGTGCAGCGCGCGGAGGATGGCGCGGTGCTGATCCAGCGGCCAGACGATGAGCGGCGCAGCAAAGCCCTGCACGGGCTGTCCCGGACTCTGGTGAACAACATGATGCTGGGCGTCAGCCAGGGTTATGAGAAGAAAATGGAAATCCACGGCGTTGGTTACCGGGTGGTGGCCAAGGGCGCGGATCTGGAGTTCTCCCTGGGCTACAGCCATCCGGTGCCGGTTGTCGCTCCCGAGGGCATCCGCTTCGCGGTGGAGAGCCCGACGCGGTTCTCTGTGTCCGGCATCGACAAGCAGGCCGTTGGCGAGATCGCGGCGACCATCCGTAAATTGCGGCGCCCGGACCCCTACAAGGGCAAGGGCGTGCGCTACGCGGGCGAGAAGGTCCGGCGCAAGGTCGGGAAGACGGGTAAGTGATCATGGCTGAGACAGCAACTACCGGAAAACGGCCGCAGATCGGTCAGGACATCTCGACCCGGCGCCGGCTGGCCAGGGCGCGGCGGCACTTCCGGCTGCGCAAGCGGGTCAGCGGCTCACCGGCGCGCCCGCGCCTGGTGGTCAACCGTTCGTCCCGCCACATCGCCGTCCAGCTGGTGGACGACGTGGCCGGGCACACCCTCGCGTCGGCGTCCAGCATCGAGCCCGAGGTCCGCGCGGCGGAGGGTGACAAGAAAGCCAAGGCCATTGAGGTCGGTAAACTGATTGCGGCCCGGGCCAAGGCGATCGGGGTGGACCGGGTGGTCTTCGACCGCGGCGGGTACGCCTACCACGGCCGGATCGCGGCGCTGGCCGACGCCGCCCGCGAAGCCGGTCTGGAGTTCTGAGCTGATGAACACTAACGGAAGGGACGCCTGATGCCTGGACGCATGCGGCGGGAAGGCGGAGGCGGCGGCGAGCGCGGCGAGCGTCGGGACCGCCGCGAGGGGGGGCGCGGCGGCGCACCCCAGCAGGAGAAAAGCCCGCACCTCGAGCGCGTGGTCGCGATCAACCGGGTCGCCAAGGTCGTCAAAGGCGGTCGGCGGTTCAGCTTCACCGCGCTGGTGGTGGTGGGTGATGGTGATGGGCTGGTCGGCATCGGCTACGGCAAGGCCAAGGAAGTGCCCGCCGCGATCCAGAAGGGTGTGGAGGAAGCGAAGAAAAGCTTCTTCCGGGTGCCCAGGATCGGCAGCACCATCCCGCACCCGATCACCGGGGAAGCCGCGGCGGGCGTGGTGCTGCTGCGTCCCGCTTCCCCTGGCACCGGCGTTATCGCCGGCGGCCCGGTGCGGGCCGTGCTGGAGTGCGCCGGGGTCACCGATGTGCTCTCCAAGTCGCTGGGCAGCGACAACGCGATCAACATCGTGCACGCCACGGTAGCGGCGCTGAAGGGTCTGCAGCGACCCGAGGAAGTGGCGGCCCGGCGCGGCCTGCCCCTGGAGGATGTCGCCCCAGCAGGCATGCTGCGGGCCCGCGCGGCGGCGGGGGTGTGACGCGTGAGCCAGCTGAGGATCACCCAGATCCGGGGCACTATCGGCACTCTGCGTAACCAGCGGGAGACGTTGCGCTCGCTGGGCCTGCGCCGGATCCGGCATTCCGTGGTCAAAGACGACAATGCCCAAGTCCGTGGAATGATCGCGGTGGTCCGTCACCTGGTGACGGTCGATGAGGTACCGAGCGAGGTGACGGTGAAGTGACCATCAAGCTCCATCACCTGCGTCCGGCGCCTGGCGCGAAAACCGCCAAGACGCGAGTTGGCCGTGGTGAGGGTTCCAAGGGCAAGACCGCGGGTCGCGGCACCAAGGGAACCAAGGCCCGCAAGAACGTTCCGGCCGCCTTCGAGGGTGGTCAGATGCCGATCCACATGAGGCTGCCCAAGCTCAAGGGTTTCCGCAACCGGTTCCGCACCGAGTACCAGGTCGTCAATGTGGGCGACCTGGCCCGGCTGTTCCCCGGCGGCGGTTCCGTGGGGCCCGAGGACCTGGTGGCCGCTGGCGCGGTGCGCAAGGGCGAGCTCGTGAAAGTGCTCGGCGACGGCGACCTCTCCGGCGTGATCCTCCAGGTCAGTGCGCACGGCTTCTCCGCGTCCGCCCGGGAGAAGATCTCCGCCCCTGGCGGCACCACCACCGAGCTCTAGCAGTTCCCCGGGATTGGCGTCCCGCCTGATCCTCGGTGAGGGTCGGCGGGAGCGTCAGTGCATTGTGGCGCGCTCAAGTACGCCGCTCCACCGCGCGTCCGAGTTGCCATCGCGCCAGGTTTGCAGCCGTGTCTCAATTTCCCGGTCTACCTCACGGCTATGGTGTCTGTTTTGCATAAGCCAGGTAGTGGCACGAAGCTCCCAGAGTCGGCGATAGGTTCCGTAGCCGTCCCAGGTCCGGACGTCGAAGTCGTAAGCATCAGAGAAATCACGGTAGCGCTGCTCGGGGAGGCCAAAGCGGGTGGCCGTGACGGCGGTGTCAATTAAGTCCCACTCGCGGGGGCCGATAGCCACACGCTCAAAATCAGTGAGTACCGGACGCCCGGCCCGGAGCAGGACATTGCCGATCTCGGCTTGCCCGT
>DASTBN010000667.1:0-3027 GCA_035712045.1 Pseudonocardiaceae bacterium | reverse complement strand
CGGCGAAGACTCGATCGGTGTACCCGACCAAAGCCGATCCACGCCGTCCGGTCGCTGGGCTTCGCGTGCGATCAGATACCAGCTCACGCCTGTAACCTTGCACAGCGCGAGTAGCCTGACCTGGGACTTCGTAAGGCGCATTCTACTCCTATCGAACATTTGTTCGAATGCGTCGCCTATTTATAGCATGCCGGGCCGACAGGGTGGCACATTTCGTGGCCTTATGAGGGGTGGGGTCGCCCAGGGGGCATGGGTGGGACCAGAAGCTGCGTGCCATCACCCGCTACACCACCCAGGTCCGCATGCTCTGGCCCGCAGACACAGACTGGGCCGCGCGACTCCTCGCACAGCAATCGTTCACGCGGGGTCTGGAAGCTCGGCGAGCGCCCGGTGGATCAGTTCCCGGACAGCTTGCCCGTATACGGCCGATTGGCGAAGCAAGGTAAACGCTTTGACGTGCATGGCTATCTCACGCGGCTGGGTGATATCTAACCCGGCTGAGGTTCCTTCGACATGCACCCGCTCCTCGTCGAATATCCAGAAGCTTCCTTGGGTGAGGCAATGACGTTCACCCGATGCCGGGATGATACCGAGGCTCACCCGAGGTAACGACATGACAGCCAATACCCGGTCGAGCTGCCCACGCATCACTCCGGTATCACCCACACGCGTGCGTAGAGTTTGTTCCTCCAGCACGAAGGCGAAGCGCCGGGCTCCGGCGTAGAGGACCTGTTGCCGTTCCATGCGAGCCGCGATAGCGTCATCCACGTCGCCGGGCAGATCTAGGAATTCATTCCAGAACCTGAAAATGGCAGCAGTGTATTCGGCCGTGTGGAGCAGGCCGGGCATAACCGTGTTCTCGTACACCCGGAACAATTTCGTCCGCTCGTAGAGGGGAACGGACGAGGCTTGCACGTGCTTATGCCCGGCACGCAGGTGGCGCTGCCACTCGTTATACATCGATTCGATGGCACGCATGGTAGCGATGAGATCCAGTATCTGGCTCTCGGCTCCGCACGCTTGACACCATGCCGGCAACGTCGCGCAACGGTGTATGAACACGTACGCGCAGCGGACGCGGGCTGCACGGCAGCGGAGCATTATGCCGTGGCTGAGATACACGGAGATGGGCGAGAGCCCGGTCACCGGCCGCGTGATCACCGGCCACACCGACGGGGTGCAGACAGTGGCCCGGTCCCCCTCCGGCACCCGCCTGCTCACGGCAGTACCGACATCAAGGAAAACGTCGAAACCCTCATGGTTGGCGCGCGCCTATCAGGCCTCGGGCCAGGATGCGGGCGACGTAGGCGGCCAGGTCGGGAGCGGTCCACGGCTGGTGTTCCAGCACCAGCATGCGGGCACAGGACTCGCAAACCGAGGCGATCAGCTCGGCGACGACGGCGGCCTTGCGGTCGATGTCATCAACCCCGCCCAGCGCCATGTACTGGCGGACCAGCTCGCGCAACTGGCCCACGACCATCTCCCGGACGCGGCGGACCCGCTCTGCTACCACGGAACCGGAGCTGAAACCGGCGTCGAAGACCACCCGCCACGAGTTGGGGGCCTGGCCCGCGCCGGTGAGAAACGCGGTCAGCCCGGCCGCCAGCACGGCCTCCACATTGTCGGAGATGAGATCGCCGGGCAGGGAGGCGGCGATGGCGTCCATCAGGCGGCGCTCTTCCCGGTCCAGCAGCGCGAGCAGCAACTCGTCCTTGTTGGGGAAGCACTCATAGACCACCGGCTTGGTCACCCCGGCCGCATCGGCCACCGCCTGCATCGAAGTACCGCGGTAGCCATGCTCGACGTAGACCTCCAGTGCCGCGTCGAGGATCAGCGGGCGGCGGCGTTCCGGGCCGAGATGGGCCGCGCGGGCGCGTCCGGCCCGGCGGGGACGGCTCTCCTCCAGAGATACCACTTTCGGCTTGACCACTTGACAAAACTACCACGACGTAGGAAGTTCCTACTATGAGGTAGGAATACCTCTGAGGAGGTGGCGCGGTGGCTGGCCCACGAGTAACTGGCCCAGAAGTAACTGGCGCAGGACAGACCAATCACGCCGATCTGGCGAAGTTCCGCGAGGTGCAGCAGCTGGCCTACGCGGCGGCGCAGGCGGTGGCGCAGACCCTGGAACCCGGTGTCACCGAGAAGCAGGCCGCGCAGCGAATGCGCGAGTATCTCCTCGATCGGGGCGTGGAGGACTGGTTCCACACGCCGTTCGCGTGGTTCGGTGATCGCACGGCGTTCCGCGACTTCTGGCATCCGCTGAAGTTCTTCCCCACCAGCCGCGGGCTGGCTGAGGGCATGCCGTTCATCCTGGACTGCGCGCCGGTGCGCGAGGGGTACGTGGCCGACATCGGCTACGCCAGCTGCCTGGGCACCAACCGGATCTACGACCAGCTGATGGACGACCTCGCCGAGTACCGGACGCTGATCGTCACCCGGGTCCGTGAGGGCGCGCCGCTGCGGCAGATCTACCGGGACGTCGACGCCCTGATCGCCCGGCAGGGATACGACAACCGGCACCAGGTCTACCCGGGACGGGTCATCGCCCATCAGGTGAAAAAGGTGCACTCCCGGCTGCCCAAGTTCATCGCGGCCGGTTTCGGGGTGCGGGCGCTGCGGACCCTCGCTGGTGATCTGATCGTGGAGCGGATGCACCACCGGTCCCCGCTATGGGCCGATGGCGAGATCTCCAATCATCCGGCGACGCCCGGTCTGTGGGCGGTCGAGCCGCACATCGGTTTCCGTGACGTGGGCGTGAAGTTCGAGGAGATCCTGGTGGTGACCGACGACGGCGACGCGCACTGGCTCGACGACGACCTCCCGCATGTGCGTCGCTGGCAGCGAGCGGCGGCCGCGTCATGATCAGGGACATCATCGCGACCGATGGCGTGACACTGCGGACGCGTGAGGCCGGCCAGCACAACGCACCCACGGTGGTCTGCGTGCACGGCTATCCCGACGATCACACCCTGTGGGACGGCGTGGCGGCCGAATTAGAGCAGCGGTACCACGTGGTGAGCTACG
>DASTBN010000666.1:0-2645 GCA_035712045.1 Pseudonocardiaceae bacterium | reverse complement strand
GGGATCACCGGCCACGGGCTGGCAGCTCAGTCCTCGTGGGCGCGGGGGGAGACCCACGAGGACTGGCGGGAAGAAGCCAGCTTCTGGGGTGAACGTTATGGAGTTGAGATCACGGAGTCAGCCTGTGACGCCTGCTCCCGCAGAGACCAGCTCAGACGCCGCAGGCAACGCCGATCCGGCAAACTCAATGAACAGAATCGCAGAACTTGATCCGTCATGGGCTTGCGTTCGCCGAGCGGGCGTATGAGGACAGGTGAGCGGCACACGCCGATCGGTGGCACGAGATTGTGTGGGCCGCTGGTGGCTGATAGCACACCGCTCAGCTAGGTAGTGACGGCGCCCCGGGGGTTCCACCGATCTCCCGCGCTGCGGTTACGCTGGGTTTCACGCCGATAGCGTCGGGGAGGGCCGAGGGGAATTGCTGGATGACCAGTTGGCGGCGCGCGACTTCATGCCGGTCGCCGGTGGCTGAGCCCCAGGGTGCCCCCGCGCCCCGGGTTAGCGCCCGGGTGCTGCTGCTGGACCAGGCCGACCGGGTACTGCTGCTGCACGTCCGCGATCCCGCCGAGCCCGAGCGTCATTGGTGGGAATTGCCAGGCGGAGGCGTTGAGCCGAGCGAGACGCTGGCCCAGGCCGCGATCCGTGAGCTCGCCGAGGAGACCGGAATCGTGCTACCAGAGCTCATGCTGGGCCAGCGGTGGTGGAGCCACAGCGAAGTGCTCGACTGCCACGACGACTTGCAGCCTCCCGCGCTGTCAGCCCTGCTGGGCGAGATTCTCGCTGGCCAGCTGGACTCACCCGTGATCCTCTACCACTAGAGCGCTGGGTGGCAGCCGGTGTAACCGCACTTGACTGAGTCGGCCGCCAGTGATCTCGGCGGTCATCCAGCTGCAGGTCGGCTGGCGGCGCCGGTCGGTGGGGGAGCCCGGGTTCAGCAGCCGCAGACCGCCCGGTGCGACGGTGTCCCAGGGGATGTGGCTGTGGCCGAAGACCAGCACATCGGTGCCGGGGAAGCGGGCGGCGCACCGAGCCTCCCGGCCGCTCGCTGGTCCCGTATCGTGAACGACGGCCAGCCGCACCTCCTCCAGCTCGGCAGTGGCGACTTCGGGCAACCGCGCCGAGAGAGCTAGCCCGTCGTTGTTGCCGGCCACTCCGATCAACCGGCGCGCCCGTGCCAGCAACGTGTCCAGGAGCTCCACGCACACCCAGTCCCCGGCGTGTACCACGACGTCGGCTTCGTCCACGGCCTGCCACAGCTGCCCGGGAAGCTCCCTCGCCCGTTTCGGGACATGTGTGTCCGCCATCAGCAGCAGCCTCACGCGGCCATTGTGGGCGGCTTGCGAACTCGCTCGACATGCGGGCCGCTCGTTCCGGTGCGATCATCGACATGCGGAAGCGTCTTTGTGCCTGTCGCGGCGAATGCCCGATATGACGCTCTGCGGCAGCTGCAAGGAGGCCACCATGTTCGCCATCATCGCCGCCATCCTGTTCGCGATCTCCCTCATTCTTGGTCTCATCGACACGGGGTTCGGGCCAGTCGGCCCCCAGACCTTCACGGTGGCCGGGCTGCTATGCCTCGCACTCCAGCTCGCCGGGCTTGGCGCCCGCTTTGGCGGCATCCGCGCTGGCGGCCGCTCGTTCCGCCGTAGCCGCGTCTGACGCCGATCACGCGCCGAGTGCCGCGCGCCCGTTCGGATAATGTCGAACGGGTGTTCTAGAGTCTGAGGCTGTGCGGCAGACGTCGTTGTTCTCGGCCGAAGCCAGTTCGGCCAGCGTGAATGATCTGGCCGGGCTGCTCTGTGCCCAGGGACAGGTGCAGGGCTTCGGGCGGGGTACCGCGGCCCGGGTGTCAATCGTGGTCGCCGAGCGGTGGCGGGCCGTCGAGATCGCGCGTGCCTGCGAGGAGCGCGGGCTGCCCGCTGAGCAGGCCCGCACTGAAGAGGATCACTACGGGGTACGCACGGCGCTGGTGGTCGGCTTGCTGCCGCTGGTCGGCGCGTGGACCCGGGGCGCGGTGAAGGCCGTGCCCGGGGAGTGGCAGCCCAGTGGCGCTGCGCTACGGTTGTGGGTCCTGGCAGCCGGGATCCCGGATGAGCGCGGCTACCTCCTGAGGCTGGATCCCCGCGCGCCAGACACTCACGCCCCGCTTGAGGCGGCACTGGCGCGAGTCGGCCTGGCGGCCACGTTCCTCGATTCGCGAAGCGCCGGGCCCAGGCTGCGGGTATCGAGCCGACGTCGGATGGCCCGGCTGGCCGAGTTGGTTGGCGAGGCGCCGCTGAGCGCTCCGGCTGGGCAATGGCCTACCTGATAACCGGTTAACTCAGCCAGGCGATCGGGCTGCCGGATAGGCCGTAAGGTGGCATGGCGGTCGGGGGCGAACCGGCGATCAACGGCCTTGAGCGCCAGTCAGATCGGTAGCAACGGGCTCGGTGCCCCATGCCAGGAGACCATCAAATTCTCTCGGGCACGGGTGCAGGCGACGAAGAGCAAGCACCGTTCGCGTTGGATATCGAGGTCGTGCAAGCGCTGATCGTCGGTGGCTGCGGTGATGGCGGCAGGCGCTGGCACATACTGCTCGCCAACACCGACGACAGCGACACAACGGAACTCCAGTCCCTTCATCCGGTGCATGGTCGCGACCGCCA
>DASTBN010000665.1:0-2926 GCA_035712045.1 Pseudonocardiaceae bacterium | reverse complement strand
GGCTGCTTTGGTGATGAGGTTGTCGCAGTTGGCGTAGCACTGCGGGCCAACGACGTAGGCGACGTCCGGGTCACGGAAATAACCCAGGATCCGCTGCGCGTAGTTCGGCAAGGGCACGTGGTCGGGATCGACGGACATCAGTACTGAGTAATCCGAGCCGTGTTCGTGCAGCCAGGAGTTGTAGTTACCGTGCTTGGTCTTCGCCCGGTACGGCCCGCTCTTCTGGTTATACTCAGGATGGCCTTTACGGCTGAAATGACACACGCCCAGCTCGGCGCACATCGCCTTGACCGCCGGGTCGTCACCCTCATCCAGCAGCCAGACATCCAGCTGGCCGTCATACTCGATCCGCCGCGCCGCGATAAGGGTTTTCCGGACCATCTCGATAGGCTCTTTACTGGGCACGATCGTGGTGACGAACGCGATCCGCTCGCCAGGGAGCGGGGCCACCGGAACCGGGTCACGGGCGATCACCGACGCCACCGAGAAAGAGATGACGTTGACCAGCCGCAGGGACTCCATCAGGGCGATCGAGCAGATCACGAAGATGTTCGCGGCGGCCACCGCTGGGCTCCCTACCAGCAGCGGAAGGTGCTCCGGCAGCAGCAGCCAGGCGAAGAACCCGGCCTCGAAAACAACGTTGAGCACCGCGATCAGCAGGGATCTCGTGGCATAAGACCGGCCGTGCGTGGCATGCAGCCTCTTGAATTGAACCCGATAGCCACTGGTGGGCAAATCACTTTCCGCCAGGAGGGGACCGGCGATCTCGGTGAAATCCCGCGCGGCGGAAACGACATCGCCCCCCACTTCTTTCCCGCGCGCGGCGTCAACTGGCGAAACCATGATGGATACGTCCCTCGTCCCCCTCGGCCACCTAGGCGGCCCTTCCTACTACGGATACCGCTCCCTGGCGCATAGCGGGACGGCATCCCCCATATCGCCAGGGTCGGCCAAACCGTTTCAGGGACTGATCGAGGTGTTATGCGAGCCTCATCCCGACAATGAGAGGTCACCTGATCGGGTAACTCCTCTCCCGGGACGTAACAATTTGGCGATTTCCTTAGATTGAGATCCGTCGCGCCGCCGATGCGTCGGCGGCCGGATCGGTCCGCCAGTGGCCGTCTACCTCGAACGCCCTGTCCTGGCCAGCCTGCTGCGCGGTCTGCGGGGTATCGCCGCAGCGGGGAGCTAGCTGGGCATCAGCCTCGGTGTCCTCCGGCTCGGCCGATCTGGACTCCCGGTGGACCGAGTTCCAAGCCACCGTCGCGGCCTTGGGCGAACCCGTCCGGACGGTCCCCTGACCGCCGAGGAGGCCGGAAGCCTGCTGAGCGCCAGCCTGCATTCATAATTCTCGACCGCCAGCTCGTCGATCATTATCTAGTTAGCACCTCTAGCACCTCGCCTGAGGCGGCAGCCGGGCAGGTTCGGACCCGCCGCTGACCACCAGGTCATGGGGTGCGTAACGTTTCGGAGAGTAACTGAGATACAACGATGTGTGAGCGGTAGTTCGGTACCGCGAGGATCCTTCCGGGGAAGAGGTGACCCGTATGGCGCCCGTTAGTCGGCTCCGCTTGTCGCAGCGTCGCGAGGCTGCTGGGTCGGCACCGCCGCTGGGGGTGCCATCGGAACTGTGGCTGGACCGGGCGCAGTTCCAGGACCTGGCCCGCCCGCAGGACGAGAAGGCCGTCACGACCGCGGCTGGCGGCTCGCTGGAGCCGGTGCGCCCGGCCGAGGTGGCCGTGTTCGCCTGCCCGGCTCCCGCGTCGGCCCCAGCTCCAGCGGCGGCCGATAGCGGCGCGATCGCCGGGCCCGGCATGCCGCCACCACAGGTCGAAGCAGAGAACCAGCCAACCCTGGTCGCCCACCCGGCGAGAAAGCAGCGGCTCACGGGATGGGCGGTGGCGTGCGGTGTCGCCGCTGTTGTCGCGGGATGCGCAGCGTGGGCGGTGTTCGCGGGATCCTCCGGCGAGTCGGCTCCTGCGGTCACCAATGGGACCTCGACGCTTACGGCACCGATGGCGAGCCTTCCGCCGCCCAGCGTTCCTCAACCCGCCGCTGTCCCGCCCGACGCCCCGCCAGCCGAGGCTTCTCACAGCGCCGAGGACCCCGCAGGCGCGCCGCAGACGGCATCTGCCGTGACCCCGGTCAAACCAGCTGTGAGCGAGTCACGATCGGCGCCTGCCGTGGTTCCTGACACTCACCGTGCCCAGAGCGGTGGCCAGGTCGTGCGCCAGCCCACGCCGCCCGCCTTCGTGCCCCCCTCATCACCGCGTGGTCCGATGACCCCTGAGGAGGCGTACATGCAGTGGTCACGCCAGCACCCCGGTCACAGCGGTACGCGCTGGAACCCGTTCGGCAACGACGATCCATCGTGGTCGTACCGGTGACCGGGCACCGTCGGCTCAGTCGGCTCAGCTAGCTGGCCGGAACGGCGTAGGCGACGATATTGTCGCTGTACTGCCGGGTCTGCTTGGTGAACGCTCCTCCGCAGGTGATGATGATCAAGCGTGGCGCTCCCGTGGTGTCGAACACTTCGGCGGGTAACGATGCCTTGGGGTAGCTGCGTACCGCAGCGATCGCGTAGGAGCGTGACTCGTGATCGGTGCGCAGTGTGACCGGGTCACCCGGGCGCAGGTCGCGGAGGTGAAACAAGGCGCCGGGGCCCTCTGCGGCGGAGTCGACATGGCCGTCGATTACCACGCTGCCCCGCCCGCCGCCCGGGTGCGCACCATCCGACCACCAGCCCAGGACAGCGGGATTGGCTGGGACGGCCAGGCTGCCATCCGCGAGCGTCTGGACCGGCACGATCGGCGCATCCACCCGCAGCGAAGGCAGTACGAGCCGCTGCGGCATCTCCCCAGCGACCCGTGACAGTGTCCCGGGCTGCGCCGGGGTCTCCGCGAGCGGAGTCCGTACCGCCGGCACC
>DASTBN010000664.1:0-8328 GCA_035712045.1 Pseudonocardiaceae bacterium | reverse complement strand
GGTTCTCCCGCTCATAGACGTCCGGCCAGTGCCAGATATTGGGACTGGCGAGCACTCCGCGCTCGGTCACGCGCTGACCGGGATCATCAGGCTCAGCAGCAGCCAGGACACCACCGCCGAGGGCAGCAGCGAATCGATCCGGTCCATCACCCCGCCGTGACCGGGCAGCACGGTACCCATGTCCTTGACGCCGAGATCCCGCTTGATCAGGGATTCGATGAGGTCACCGCCTGTGGCGCTGAGCACAACCGCTGCCCCGAAGAGCAGGCCCTGCCACAATTGCCCGCCCAGCAGCAGGGTGACCGACGCCGCACCCGCTGCGGTCCCGATCGCCAGCGACCCGAGGAAACCCTCCCAGGACTTCTTCGGGCGGCTCGAGGGCGCCATCAGATGCCGCCCGCTTAGCACACCGGCCGCGTAGCCCCCGATGTCCGAGGCCACCCCGGCGAACATCAGGCATGACGCCCGCGCGGCGCCGTCGATGGGTGTCACCAGCAATGTCGCGAAGGCGGCGAATCCGGCGATGTAGGCGGCGCTGAACACGGACGCGCTGACGTCCCGGACGTATCCGGAAGCGCCATCCGGGAAACGCCACATCAGGCAGACCAGCGCCGTCATGACAAAAGCCACGAGCAGCCCGTCCCGGCCGAACGGCCACGCCAGCCAGACCATCGCCTGCCCGCCGAGCAGCACCGGTGGCAGTGAGATCTTGATGCCGGCCCGGCGCAATGCCCCGGCCAGCTCCCAGGTGGACACCCCCACGGTGAGGGACACGATGCCGATGAACACTTCACGCACAGTGAACAATGCCGTCAGAATCGCGGCGCCCATCGCCAGGCCTACCGTGATCGCCGCCCAGAGGTTCCGTCCCGCCCGGGGCGCACGGGGGGCCTGCTCCGGGTGCACCGCAGAGACCGGCTGCTCGGGCAGTCTGCTGGCGGACACTCAGACCTCGAGCAGTTCGGATTCCTTGTGCTTGACGAGCTCGTCGACCTGGGCCACGTACCGGTGCGTGACGGCCTCGAGTTCTTTCTCGGCTCGTGTCACGTCATCCTCACCGGCTTCACCGTCGCGGCCGATCCGGCCAAGCTGCTCCTTGGCTTTGCGGCGGATGTTGCGGATGGCCACCTTGGCGTCCTCGCCTTTGGTATGCGCTACCTTGACCAGATCCCGGCGGCGTTCCTCGGACAGATGCGGGATGATCACCCGGATGATCAGGCCGTCATTGGTGGGGTTGACGCCGAGATCGGAATCCCGGATCGCTTTCTCCATTGGCCTGAGCTGGCTGGGGTCATAGGGCTTGATCACCGCCATCCGCGCCTCCGGAATCGTGACGCTGGCTATCTGGATCAGTGGGGTGGCCGCCCCGTAATAGTCCACGACGATCTTGGAGAACATCGCCGGGGTGGCCCGGCCGGTGCGCACCGTGGCGAGGTCCTCCTTGGCCACCGATACGGCCTTTTCCATTTTCTCTTCGGCGTCGAAGAGAGTGTCCTCGATCACGACCGCTCCTTGCTACTAGCCTGATATCCCTGTGCCCCATCGCTTCTGGGTTGTGGTACTGACCAGGGTCCCGATCGGCTCGCCTCTCACGGCGCGGGCGATATTGCCCTCGGTGAGCAGGTTGAACACGATGATCGGCAGTTTGTTGTCCATGCACAGGCTGAACGCGGTCGCATCGGCTACCTTGAGCCCGCGCTCCAGCACCTCGCGATGGGTGATGTGGGTGAACATCGTCGCCGACGGGTCGGTTTTGGGGTCGGCGGTGTATACCCCATCGACCGCCTTACCCATCAGCAGGACCTCGCAGCCGATCTCCAGCGCCCGCTGGGCACCGGTGGTGTCGGTGGAGAAATACGGCATCCCCACCCCAGCCCCGAAAATCACGACCCGGCCCTTCTCCAGGTGCCGGATGGCCCGGCGGGGGATGTAGGGCTCAGCGACCTGGCCCATCGTGATGGCCGTCTGCACCCGGGTGTCGATCTTGTGCTCGCGCTCCAGGAAGTCCTGTAAGGCCAGGCAGTTCATCACAGTGCCGAGCATGCCCATGTAATCGGCGCGGGAACGTTCCATGCCGCCTTGCGTGAGTTCCTCGCCACGGAAGAAGTTTCCCCCGCCGATCACCACGGGCATCTGGACCCCGGTGGCGACCACGTCGGCGATCTGCCGCGCGACCGCCTTCACCACCTCGGGGTCCACCCCGACTCCCCCGCCGCCGAACATCTCCCCGCCGAGTTTGAGCAGCACTCTGCGGTATCCGGGATCCTCTATCCGGTCGGTGACGTTCATCGGCGGGTCAGGCCTGGCCGACCTCGAAACGGGCGAAGCGCAGCACCCGCACCCCGGCCCCCTCCAGCAGGGCCTTGACGGTCTTCTTGGAGTCCTGCACGCACGCTTGCTCCAGCAGCACGGTGTCCTTGAAGAACCCGTTGAGGCGGCCCTCGACGATCTTCGGCAGCGCCTGCTCTGGCTTGCCCTCCTCGCGGGCGGTCTCCTCGGCGATGCGCCGTTCGTTGGCCAGCACCTCGGAGGGGACCTCGTCCCGGGTGACGTAACGGGGCTTCATCGCGGCCACCTGCATCGCCGCGCCGCGCGCCGCCTCGGGCGAGCCGCCTTCGTATTCGACCATCACGCCCACCGCTGGCGGCAGGTCAGAGGCGCGGCGGTGCAGGTAGGTGGCTACCTCGCCATCGAAGGACACCACCCGGCGCAGCTGCAGTTTCTCTCCGATCTTGGCTGAGGTCTCCTGCACGAGGTCCTCGACGGTGCCACCGCCCAGGGGAGCCCCGGCGAGCGCGGCCACGTCCTCGGGCCGGATCCGGAGCGCCTCGGCGAGGATCCGGCTGGCGAGTTCCTGGAAGTCGGCGCCCTTCGCGACGAAGTCCGTCTCGCAGTTGAGCTCGATCATCACGCCGCCCTCGGCGGTCACCAGCCCGTTCGTGGTGGTCCGCTCGGCTCGCTTACCCACGTCCTTGGCGCCCTTGATGCGGAGCAGTTCGACGGCCCGGTCGAAGTCGCCGCCGGATTCTTCCAGGGCCTTCTTGCAGTCCATCATCCCGGAACCGGTCAGGTCCCGGATTCGCTTGACATCGGCGGCCGAGTAATTCGCCATGGTGGCTCTACCGTCCTGGAGTTCGTTTGTCGGATTAAGGGTTCGTAACGCCGTTGCTGGCGCCCATCGGCTCGGCCGGCGGGAGTGCGGATTCGCGCTCAGGCCCGGTGCCGTGCGCGGTATCCCCGGAGACCATCAGCTCCTGCTCCCATTCGGCCAGCGGCTCGTCGACACCAGCGCCGGCCTCCGGCTTGTCCGTCCCGTCGGCTCCGGTGGAGCGCCCGGCCCGGGACATCAGGCCATCGGCGGTGGCATCGGCCACCACCCGGGTCAGCAGGGCTGCGGACCGGATCGCGTCGTCGTTGCCCGGGATGGGGTAGTCGACCTCGTCGGGGTCGCAGTTGGTGTCCAGGATGGCCACCACCGGGATGCCCAGTTTCCGGGCCTCCCCGACGGCGATCTGCTCTTTCTTGGTGTCCACCACCCATACCGCGCTGGGCACGCGCTGCATGTCACGGATGCCGCCCAGGGTCTTCTCCAGCTTGTCCTTCTCCCGGGTGCGCATCAGGATCTCTTTCTTGGTCAGCCCGGCAAAACCGCCGGTCTGCTCCATGGCCTCGAGTTCCTTGAGGCGCTGCAAGCGCTTATGCACGGTGGAGAAATTCGTGAGCATGCCACCCAGCCAGCGGTGGTTCACAAACGGCATGCCCACCCGCTGGGCATGGTGTGAGATCGCTTCCTGGGCCTGCTTCTTGGTGCCGATGAACAGAATCGAACCGCCGTGGGCCACGGTTTGCTTGATGAATTCGTAAGCCCGGTCGATGTAGGTCAGCGTCTGCTGCAGGTCGATGATGTAGATGCCGTTGCGCTCAGTGAAGATGTAGCGCTTCATCTTCGGGTTCCAGCGGCGGGTCTGGTGCCCGAAATGCACGCCGGAATCGAGCAGCTGCTTCATGGTGACGACGGCCATGGCCGGTGCACACCTCGATGGGTCAGGCGCGCCGGGCCCGCCGCCGCGCTCATGCGGTTGTCGCGGCGGACCGGGTTGGCCCGCCGCCCTGGCGCCAGGCCGACGACCGGACCCCGCGCGATCTGGGAGGACCGCGACGAGGACCGCCGGCCGCCGAGGCCCCGGAGGGCGCGGCGCTGGCGCGCGAAGTCGACCCGCAAGCGAGTCGCTCCTGAAGTGTACGGCCTGTCGGCGGAGTGCCCCAGCGGAGGTGGATAGTCCCCCGTGAGTTGTCCACAGCGCACCCCGTTATCCCCAGCGTCGGGCCGCCGCGCTGGGCGGCTCAGCGTGCGGCGGGCAGGCTCGGCGGGCGTGTCCCGGATTCTGATCTGCCTATTCGCGGGGGCGGTCCTGCTCGCGGGATCGGCGCCCGGCGCCAGCCGGCCCGCTCACCCATTCCCGGTCGGCCTGCGGGCCAGGGCCGCCGAGCCTGACGGTGCTGGCCAGCCGTCGGGGCGGCGATTCGGCTGGCCGCTCGCCGGGTCCCCTGCCGTGGTCCGGGGCTTCCAGCCGCCGACGGTCCCGTACGGGCCAGGGCATCGTGGCGTGGACCTGGCCGCGGCGGACGGTGAGCCGGTACTCGCGGCCGGCGACGGGACGGTGGTATTCGCCGGGGTGGGCGCCGGCCGCGGGGTGGTGTCGCTGAGCCACCCCGGGGGACCGCACACGACGTATGAACCCGTGTCCGCCACTGTCACCGCTGGCCAGCGGGTGTCCCGGGGGGAACGGATCGCGGCCGTGCGGGCTGGCCACCCTGGCTGCCCCGTCGCGGTGTGCCTGCACTGGGGGGCGTTTCGCGGCCGTGTTGTCAGTGATCCCGGGGCTGCCACTGACCCCGGGGACCTGGGCCGTCAGTACCTGGACCCGCTGCGGCTGATCTTCCCGTCGCGGGTGCGCCTGCTGCCGGTCGGGAATCCGCCGGATCCCTCGTGACTCCCGGGACCTCAGCCGACCGAGGCCTCCAGCACCTTGCTCCGCAGCCGGAGCACGGCCCTGGTGTGCAGCTGGCATACCCGGGACTCGGTGACGCCGAGCACCCGGCCGATTTCGGCGAGGGTGAGATTCTCGAAGTAGTAGAGCGATACCACCACCCGGTCCCGGTCGGTGAGCTGGGAAATCGCCTCAGCGAGTAACCGGCGGCTCTCGATCGAATCGAGGTAGGCCCCCGGCTCGACCGCGGCTTCGTCAGGCAGTGTCTCGGCGATCGAGGTGCCGCCCCGGCCGACGGCGATGAGCTCATCCAGCGCGATCACGCTGGTCAGCTGAAGCTGGCCATAAAGCTCCCGCAGCTCGGTGACGGTGATCTCCAGCTCGGCGGCCACCTCCGCGTCGGTGGCCGAGCGCTGCAGCCGGGTCTCCAGGCGCTCCAGCGCGCGTTCCACCTCACGGGCCCGGCTGCGCACCGACCGGGGTACCCAGTCCTGGGCGCGCAGCTCGTCGAGGATGGCGCCGCGGATCCGCTGCAACGCGTAGGCCTCGAACTTCAGGCCCCGCTCCGGCTCGAACCGGTCGATGGCCTCCCACAAGCCGAACACCCCGGACTGCACCAGGTCGGCGATGTCCACGTGGGAGGGCAGCCCGGTGCCGACCCGGCCGGCCACGTACTTCACCAGCGGCGCGTAGTGCAAGATCAGCCGATCGCGCAGGCTGGCGTCGCGGCGCTGCCCATAGGCCTGCCACAGCGCGGCGATGCCCGCGTCGACGTCCTCGGCCTTGGCGTGCGCGGTCCAGCCGCTGGGGACGGCACCGGCGGGGTGGACTGCGGTCAGGACGCGGTCACGACCCCCGGAGTACTCAGGAACGGGGGTGGGTGCGGTCATGGATCGCTTTCAGCCTCTCGACGGTGACATGCGTGTAAAGCTGGGTGGTGGCGAGCGTAGCGTGACCGAGCAGCTCCTGAACGGTACGAAGATCTGCGCCGCCCTCCAGCAGATGTGTCGCGGCGCTGTGCCTCAGGCCGTGCGGGCCCATGTCCGGGGCACCGGGTACCGCGCCGACAGTGTCGTGCACGACGGTCCGGATGATCCGCTGATCGACCCGCCCGCCGCGCGCCCCCAGGAACAACGCGGCCGCCGACCGGGGGGAAACCAGCGCTGGACGCCCCTGGTCGAGCCAGCGCAGCAGCGCGCGCTCGGCGGGCAGCCCATAGGGTACGACGCGTTCCTTAGCGCCTTTGCCGAGGACCCGGACGAGCCGCCGCGGCCGGTCGAGGTCATCAAGATCGAGACCGCAGAGCTCGGCGACGCGGATCCCGGTCGCGTACAACAATTCGACAACGGCGTGATCACGCAGCGCGATCGGATCCGCCTCGGCGGCACCGCTCTGGGCGGCACCCATCGCCGCGGCGGCCTGTTCCGGGTGCAGCACCGAGGGCAGGGCCCGTCGCGGCCGCGGCCCGACCAGCCGCTGCCCGGGGTCGCTATCCATGACGCCGGCCCGCGTCGCCCACGCGGTGAAGGCCCGGGCCGCGGCGGCCCGCCGGGCCAGTGTGCTGCGCTGGTTCCCGTCCCGGTGCTGGGCACCCAGCCAGCCGCGCAGCAGTGGCAGGTCCAGCCCGGCGAGATCATCGCGGCCGGAGTCCGCGAGGTAGCGCAGCAAGGCGGTGACATCGCCGCCGTAGGCCCGCACGGTGTGCGGTGAGAGCCCCCGGACCGATCTCAGGTGCGCGGTGAAGCGCTCCTGGTACGCCGCCAGCTCAGCTGGCAGCGAATCGGCTGCCGACCGGTCCTCCCGCACGCGGAGCACGCTGCGCCAGCGAGGCCCTCAGGTCAAGCACCGCCACACCCTCAGATCATGAGGAACTCCCGGGAGGTACCCGGTGCCGGCCGTTGGATCCGTATCCCACCAGGCCGGCCAGCTCCAGCAGGGCGGCGCGGAGCGCACCCGGTGCAGTGGCACCCCGGACTCATGCGCCACCCGGCCGAACACGGCGGCCGCGAGAGCGGTGCGCCGGGCGCCGCTGCGCGCCCCAGCCTCACTGACGAGTGTGTCGGCGGCGAGGGCGGCGATAGGGATTGCGGACGAGGAACGCGGTGCCGGGCTGGCCGCAGGCCCATCGCGGCGGACACCGGCCGCATCGCCACCCGCACGTCCACCCGGTCGCGCAGCACCCGGAGAGCCCGCCCAGGTAGCGCCTGCGGGCCGAGGGGACGCAGACGCAATCCCGCTATCAAGCCGGGGCGCAGGGCACGGGTTGCCGAACTCGGCGACCTCATCCAGAAAAAGCATCTCCCGATGTCGCGGGGTTCATCTATGTACCTCGACGGCCTGGCCACTATTACCCAGCCATGGCGTAGATGCGCTCGACGTTGTCGTCGGAGAAGAACTCGGCCGGGGATGTCACTCCGGCGTTGACCCGGGCGAAGGCGTCCATCGCTTCGGTGTTGCCGTGCACCGCCTCCAGCAGCTTGGCCAGCTCCGGTGGCGGGGGCTGCAGCGTCGCGAGCTGGGTGGTGAACTCGTACATCGGCAGCACGTGCTGGTCGCGGGTGGATTGGTAGCGCGCCATCGCGACCTCGAAGGAGCACGCTCCGCCGAACGTCTGGTCTAACGCTGTGGCGCACAGCTCGGCGTCCCGGAAGGCGTCGGTGATCCCCTGTGCCGTGATGAAGTCCCTGGTGTATCCGGCATCTCCGACCAGCGCCCAGCCCGGGCCGAAGGGCTTGCGGAAGAAGTTCGGCACGGCCGTGCCGGTGAAACGAGTCTCGCGGTTGGCCGCCCGAATCCGTTCGGCGAAGGATGGCGCCAGTTCCAGCATGTTGAGCCAGTTGCCCTCAATGTCTTTCCTGCCGGCCTCAAACTCAGGGAATGGCCAACCGCCGATCACCACTGCCAGGCCGTCGTGTGTGGCCAACGCCGCGAACGCGCGGCCGGGGCGGATGTAGCCCTCGAAGCGGCCGTCCATCGCCAGCCCGCTGTAGTAGGTGTAGTAGCTGCACTGCAGGCGCGGTTTGTCGTGGTACTGGCCGGGCCGCACTGCCTGCGCGACGCGGGAGTGCACGCCGTCCGCGCCGACGACCACGCGTGCGTGCTCGGTAACCGTCGGGCCGTTGCGGCCGTGCCCGCGAACACCGATCACCCGATCGTCGTCGAAGACGACGTCGGAGACGGTGAAGCCTTCCCGCACCTCGGCTCCGGCCTCGGATGCTGCGTCCACGAGCAGCTTGTCCAGCACCGTCCGCCGAGGGCCGTACGCGACCGGAGCGTCGCCGGTCCCGGGCGCCCCGGAGATCGTGAACGGACCGAAGTCGAACGAATAGGTGCCCAT
>DASTBN010000663.1:0-3008 GCA_035712045.1 Pseudonocardiaceae bacterium | reverse complement strand
TGCCCCATGCCGGGCATCATGCCGAGCAGGTTCTTGATCGGCCCCAGCTTGCGGACCATCGACATCTGCTCGAGGAAGTCCTCGAGCGTGAAGCTCTCCCCCGAGGCGAACTTCTCGGTGAACTTCGCGGTCTTCTCGGCGTCGAAGGCCTGCTCCGCCTGCTCGATGAGGGTGAGCAGATCTCCCATGCCCAGGATCCGGCTGGCCATCCGGTCCGGGTGGAAGATGTCGAAGTCTTCCAGCTTCTCCCCGTTGGAGGCGAACAGGATCGGCGCACCGGTGACCTGCCGGACCGACAGCGCGGCACCGCCGCGCGCGTCACCGTCGAGCTTGGTGAGCACGACACCGGAGAAGCCCACCCCGTCGCGGAACGCCTCGGAGGTGGTGACCGCGTCCTGGCCGATCATGGCGTCGATGACGAACAGGATCTCGTTGGGCCGGACCGCGTCGCGGATATCGATGGCCTGGCGCATCATGTCGGCGTCGATGCCCAGCCGTCCGGCGGTGTCGACGATGACGATGTCGTGCTGGCGAGCCCGTGCCTCGGCCAGGCCCCGGCGCGCCACGTCGACCGGGTCACCGACACCGTTGCCCGGCTCCGGCGCGAACACGTGCGCCCCGGCCTGCTCACCCACGATCTGGAGCTGGGTGACCGCGTTGGGCCGCTGCAGGTCCGCCGCGACGAGCAGCGGGGTATGACCCTGGTTGCGCAGCCAGCGAGCCAGTTTGCCGGCCAGCGTCGTCTTCCCGGAGCCCTGCAGACCGGCCAGCATGATCACAGTCGGAGGCATCTTGGCCAGTTCGAGGCGCCGGGTGTCCCCACCGAGGATGCCGATGAGCTCCTCGTGAACGATCTTGACGACCTGCTGGGCGGGGTTCAGCGCGGCGGAGACCTCAGCGCCCTTGGCGCGCTGCTTGATCTGCGCGATGAACTGGCGGACCACGGGCAGGGCCACATCGGCTTCGAGCAGTGCGATGCGGATCTCGCGGCCGGTGGCGTCGATGTCCGCGTCGGAGAGCTTGCCCTTGCCGCGCAGGCTGGACAACGCTGCTGTGAGCCGATCGGAGAGGGTGTCGAACACGCTGGTCGCACTCCCTTTTGAGATCCAGCGGGGATGACCCGCCGAGGCTGGCTGCTTGCCCGTCAGCGTAGTCGGGCGAACGCGGGCGCGGGCGCCTGGATCGCCGGCCTCCCAGGCCCCACCCCGGGCGGCCGGCGATCCGGCCAGGACCCCTGCGATGCGACGCGGCGTAACCCCACTACCCGATTTTCCGGCCCGGACAGCGACTGGGGTTTCCGCCCGGCCACCGCCGAGCCACTCGACCAGCGTGCCTTCGCCCGGCCGCCGCAGGAAGCGCAAAAACCCGTGTCTTAGCCCAGGTAGAACTACTCACCTGCTAGGAATGCAGGCCGAATCTGACAGCGGGCTGGTCCGCCGGCTGAGACCGATCCGCCGACCGCTCGCGCTTCCGGGCCACGCCGGAGGCAGCGCCCGCGCGCTGTTTCGCCGACGCCCGCGGTGGGGTATCGCTAGGCCGGGTCACGTCGGCTGGGCGGGTCAAATCGACCGGCTCGGTCACCGCAGCGGGGTGCACATAATCACTCGGCTCGGCGTGCTGGGCCGCCTCGGCGGGCTGGGTCAAATCCATCGGCTGGGTCAAATCCACCGGCTCGGTCAGATCTACCGGCTCGGTCAGATCTACCGGCTGGGTCAGCTCAGACGCCTCGGCGAGTTCAGCTTGCTCGGCGGGCGTGGGCGCTTCGACCACGCCGAGCGCCTCGGCCAGCAGACGCTGCACCGCAGACAACTGGCCGGTGACCTCGGTGCGCAGCTCTTTGGCCGCGCTGACCTGCCGTCTGACCTTGGCTACCCGGCTGTTCAGCCGCTCGCCAGCGATCTGCATGAGCAGGTGGAGCGCGGCCACACAGCGGGTCTGGTAGTCCCGGAGCCAGGCATCCGTCTCGGCTTGGCGGTTGGCGATGTCCCGCTCAGACTCCTCTTCGGCCCGTTGCCGCTGAGTCGCGGACGCCGCTTCCAGCCGCTCACACCGCCGCCGGGTCTCGGACAGCAGCTGCTCGGCTTCGGCGCGCGTGTTCTCGCGCAAGGTGGTGGTCTCCTGGTCGGCGACCGCGCGCAGCTCGATGGCCTCGTCCTCGGCCATCTGCAGCATGTGCCTGATCCGCGCGGTCGCGGCGGCCAGCGGGGACCGCCGCAGGCGATCGAGCTCGCTCTCCGCTTCCTGCGCCTCGCGGCGGAGACGATCAACCTGCCGGATCGCCTCACCCGCGTCCCGGCGAAGCAGTTCAAGCTCATTGGTGAGCTCGTTAGTCCGCTCCACCGCGGCGTCACGCTCGGCGCCGAGAGTGGCGACACGGGTCTTGAGCGCGTTCACATGGTCGATGACCTGCTGGCGGTCGAAGCCACGTAACACGATCTCGAACGGCGGGGGCAGGGGACTGAGCTCATCCCGGGATCCGTGCATGTGACTGGATAGTAGCCGGAGGTGCTCACCCGGCTGCGCTGAGCACCGCGCGCTCGAGAAGTTCCCGGGTCTGGGCGGACAACATGGGCGGACCCTCAACGAGCGGGGTCAGGCAAAATGAGTCGACCACTGAGTTGCCCAGCGTGGCGATCCGCGCCCACCGCACGCTCACCCCGTTACTTTCCAGTGCCGTGGCGACGCGGTGCAGCAGCCCGATCCGGTCGGCGGTGCGCAGCTCGAGGATCACCGCTCCGGTGGCTTCGTCCTCGAACCACAGCACCTTGGGCTCGGCCTCGGGCAGCCCCGTCGCGGGCGCTGGGGTCTCGCCGTAGTCCCGTTCTTTCGCGGCCAGTGCCTCATCCAGCGACAGCGTGCCATCTAGCGCCCGCACCAGGTCCTGGCGCAGCAACGCGACGTCGGGCGCGCGGCCGAAGCGCGGCGAGACCACGAAACTCTCCATCGCCGCGGAACCGTCGGGCAGCTCGATGATCCGCAGGTCCGCGGAGTGAACCTGGAGGGAGTGC
>DASTBN010000662.1:0-2087 GCA_035712045.1 Pseudonocardiaceae bacterium | reverse complement strand
GTTGCCAGCGGGCCTGCGGCGCACCTCGCCAGTGACCAGAACGCAGAACTCAGCCCGCAGCGCGTGCGCTGGGCCGTCCTCCCCCTCGCCGCGGAACACGACCTGGACGACCCCGCTGGCGTCGCGCAGGTCGATGAAGGTGACGCCGCCGTGGTCCCGGCGCCGCGCCACCCAGCCGGCCAGCACGACGTGCTCCCCCGCGTGCCCCGCCCGCAGCGTCCCCGCCTCATGGGTGCGGATCATCGAGCCCTGCCCCTCTCGTTCATTTCCCTCAGGATCTACAGGCCCCGGCGGGGCCCTGACGACGGAGTCAGGCCCGCCAGGAACGGGTTCGTCCGGCGCTCGGCGCCGATGGTCGTCTGCGGCCCGTGCCCGGACAGCACGACGGTCTCATCGGGCAGGGTCAGGCAGACCCGCGCCAGGCTGCGCAGGATCGTCGGATAGTCGCCGCCCGGCAGGTCGGTCCGGCCGATCGACCCGGCGAACAGCAAGTCACCAGAGAACAATACGTCACCGCTGATTTTGCTTTTACCTTGTGCTGTATCCGGCGAGTCCATTGGCAGCCGGAAAGTCACCGATCCCCCGGTGTGCCCGGGCGCGTGGTTCACGATGATCTCGAGCCCCACGAGACTCAAAGTCATCCCGTCGGTCAGTTCTTTTACGTCATCGGGTTCGGTGAATTCCAAGCCGCCGAACAGTTGCTGACCCGCCCCGAGCGGCAAACCCTTTGCCGGGTCGCTGAGCAATGCCCGGTCGTCCGGGTGAATGTAAGCGGGGATGCCTTTGGCGCCGCACACCGGGGCGACGGACCAGACGTGGTCGATATGACCGTGCGTGAGCAGAACCGCGGCGGGCCTGAGCCGGTGCTCGGCGAGGACCTCGTCGATTCCTGGCTCGGCGTCCTGCCCCGGGTCGATGATCACGCATTGTTCGCCGGGCGCGGGCGCGACTATATAACAGTTGGCCGCGAACGCGCCGGCCGGGAACCCTGCGACGAGCACAACCGTCCTTTCTCACGGTACGGTGTCTCAGGCTACCGAGGGGACCCGCATGGCCGCGAACCGGTAACGAAGGGTGCCGGCTCAGGTATCTGGCAGGTACGATTCGCGAACGATCGCGAATATTGCGGGGATTCCGGGGGGGACCCGGAGCATGCCTGTGGCTCGTGATCAGAGGTATGCATCGGGTTTCGTCGGCCTGCCTCCCGTGAGTACCAGCGGTAGCCGATAGTACGACAGGCCAAGGAGGACGTAACCGGTGCCGGGTAAGAACGAACGCCAGCGCAGGCAAGCCAGGGAACGGCACCGCCGCCAGCAGGAGCAGCGGCTCGTCCGGCAGCGGCAGGTGCGCCAGCGCTGGCTGATCGGGCTCAGCGGGTTCCTGGTCCTCGCCCTGGTCGGGTCGCTGCTGTTGGTGTTCCTTCCCGGCGGGAACTCCAAGAAGGCGTCCGCCTCGGCGAGCAAGTCGCCGAGCGCCTCCCCGACGGCCACCGCCACGGCCGTGGCCGAGCCGGCGCATCACTGCAGCTACGCGTCGGCCACCCCGGTGGCGAAGAAGGTCAGCTTCCCGCCGGCCACGCCCGATTACACGGACAGCTACCAGGCCACGCTCAACACCAACCAGGGCAAGATCACGTTCAACCTGCTCAACAACAAGGCCACCTGTACCGTCAACTCGTTCGTCCACCTGGCCCAGGCGGGCTACTTCGACAACACCCAGTGCCACCGGCTGCTGACCAGCGGCATCTACGTGCTGCAGTGCGGCGACGCGTACGCGACGGCTACGGCGAAGCTGGATTGCAGCGCGACCAGCAAGATCGGCAGCGGCACGCCGGGTTACGATTTCGCCAGCGAGAACCTCAAGGGGGCCAAATACCCGGCGGGAACGGTGGCGATGGCTAACGAAGGCAGCGCGACCACAAACGGCAGCCAGTTCTTCATCGTGTTCAAGGACAGCACGTCCGGCCTAACGGCTTCATATACACCGTTCGCCACGGTGTCCTCCGGGCTGGGTATCGTCCAGAATGTGGCTAAGGATGGATACTCGTGTCAGTATGCACAGTCTGGAGGCGGCGCTCCCAAGAAGAA
>DASTBN010000661.1:0-11394 GCA_035712045.1 Pseudonocardiaceae bacterium | reverse complement strand
GTACTCGACCTCGGCCTCCGGATGGACGGTGACGCCCTTGGTGGTCAGCCCAACTCGCTCCACCAGCGGGCCGAGCGCGGCCATCCGCTCGCCGATCGCGGGGTAGTCGCGTTCCACCACGATCAGCCGGGGCATCGTCTTACCTGGGATCGGTTCGCACTCGCCGGTTTTCCAGTCCCGCACGACGCCACCGGGTTGCGCGGTGGCGTCGGCGGTGTCGTGCATGAGCGGTACCGCGACGATGTCCTGGCGGACCCCGAGGTGCTTCTCGGCCAGCCAGGAGAACCCGCGGGCGAGCCGGTGAAACGCTTCGAAGTCGGTGCGGGTCTCCCACGGCGGGGAAATCGCGGGGGAGAAGGCGTGCACGTAGGGGTGCATATCGGTGCTGGACAGGTCGTGTTTCTCGTACCACGTGGCGGCGGGCAGCACGATGTCGGAGAACAGGGTGGTGCTGGTCATCCGGAAATCCAGTGACAGCAGCAGGTCGAGCTTGCCCACCGGCGCCTCGTCCCGCCAGGTGACCTCCGCCGGGCGGGCCCCCTCGGTGTCGCTGGCCCGCAGGTTGGAGGCGGTGCCCAGCAGGTGGCGCAGGAAGTACTCGTTGCCCTTGGCGGAGGAGCCGAGCAGGTTCGCCCGCCACACGGTCAGGCAGCGCGGGAAGTTCTCCGGCGCGTCGGGATCTTCGCAGGCGAACCGCAGATGCCCGGCGGACAGTCCGTCGATGACATGCTGGGCGGCGTCCTTGCCGAGGCGTTTCGCCTCATCGGCCAGGTCGAGGGGGTTGCGGTTGAACGTGGGGTAGCTGGGCATCCAGCCCAGCCTGCTGGCCAGCGCGATGTTGTCCGCCGCGGTCCGGCCCGCGAAGCGCCCCGGGGCGTCCCCGGACGAAGCCAGGGGAGACGCGAAGATCTCGGCGGTGAACGGGTCGTAGCGCCACTGGTCAGTGGCTAGATACCAGTAGATGGTGCCCTGCATCTGCCTCGGCGGGCGCTGCCAGTCCAGGCCGAAGGCCAGCGTCGCCCAGCCGGTGATCGGGCGGCATTTCTCCTGGCCGACGTAGTGCGCCCAGCCGCCGCCGTTGACGCCTTGGCAGCCGGTGAGTATCACCAGCGCCAGGAACGACCGGTAGACCTGGTCGGAGTGGAACCAGTGGTTGGTGCCCGCGCCCATCAGGATCATCGAGCGGCCACCGGATCGCTCGGCGTTGTCGGCGAACTCCCGGCCGATCCGCTCCGCCTGCGCCGCTGGCACGCCGGTGATCGGTTCCTGCCAGGCGGGGGTGTAAGGCTGCCCGGCGTCGCCGTAGCCGGTCGGCCAGGTTCCCGGCAAGCCTGGCCGGTGCACCCCGTACTGAGCCAGCAGCAGGTCGAACACCGTGGTGACGAGCTTGCCGGCGATCCTGCGGGTCGGCACTCCCCGGCGCAGCACTCCGGGTTCGGGGGTGTCGTAGCGCGGGAGGAGGACCTCCGCCGTGTCAGCACCGTACACGCTCAGCAGCGGGTCCACCCCCCGCAGGTCAAGGTTCCAGTGACCCTCCCCGGAGCGGGTGAACCGGTGACCTAGCGATCCATTCGGAACCACCGCCTCACCGGTGCTGGCGTCCAGGAGCACCGTCTTGGATTGGGCGCCTTCGATCTCGGTGCCCTCGCCGAGATCGGCGGCGGTGAGGAATTTCCCGGGAAGATAGGCGCCGTCTCGTCCATCGAGGACGATCAGGAATGGCAGGTCGGTGTAGCGCTTGAGGTAATCGGTGAATCGCGGGGTCTGGCGATCGACGAAGAACTCCTTGAGAATGACATGACCCATGGCCATGGCCAGCGCGGCGTCGGTACCTGGCCGGGCCGGCAGCCACTCATCGGCGAATTTCGTGTGATCGCCGTAGTCCGGCGACACCACCACCACTTTCTGGCCCCGGTACCGGGCCTCGGTCATGTAGTGCGCGTCCGGGGTTCGGGTGACCGGAACGTTGGAGCCCCACATGATCAGGTAACCGGCGTCGAACCAGTCAGCGGATTCCGGTACGTCGGTCTGATCGCCGAACACTTGCGGTGATGCCTCCGGGAGATCGGCATACCAGTCGTAGAACGAGAGCATCGCACCACCGATGAGCGAGATGAACCGGGCTCCGGCGGCGTGGCTGACCATGGACATCGCCGGGATCGGCGAAAACCCGGCGACCCGGTCGGGACCATAGCGTTTGATGGTGTGCACATGCGCGGCTGCGGCGATCTCGACGGCTTCCCACCATTCGGCGCGGACGAAACCGCCCATGCCGCGCGCCGCTTTATACCGGCGGGCTTTCTCGGGGTCGTCGGCCACGTCGGCCCAGGCCAGTACCGGATCTTTGAGCCGCCGCTTCGCTTCCCGGTACAACTCCAGCAATGTGCCGCGCACATAGGGGTAACGCACCCTGGCCGGCGAATAGGTATACCAGGAGAACGAGGCGCCCCGGGGACAGCCCCGTGGCTCGTACTCGGGCTTGTCCGGCCCGATCGAGGGGTAGTCGGTCTGCTGCGCCTCCCAGGTAATGATCCCGTCCTTGACGTAGATTTTCCAGGAACAGGAACCGGTGCAGTTCACGCCATGGGTCGAGCGCACTACCTTGTCGTAGGCCCAGCGGTCCCGGTAAAAGACATCGGCCGAGCGGCCGCCGATTTGGTGTACCGCCCTCAGGTCGGCCGAGACGCTCCCGCGCTGAAAATGTTTGCCCAAGCGCAGCAAGGAATCAGCGAAGCCGGTGTCCAGGCCGACGTCCGGACTCGCGATACCGGGACTCACCGCGCTGGGATCCGGCGCGCTGCGACTGCCATTGAGGGTATCGGTCACAGCCGCCACCTCTTCGGGTGATAATTGACGTCATGGGCTAGTCTGCTCACCCTAGACGGCAGTTTCATGACCGTTCAAGAAGCATGAAAATGCTCACGTCGTCACACCGGTGGCGGTGCGGAATCTGTAACACTCCCGTCATGTCCCAGGGTCTGTGGATGACGCCTCGGCGAGGCTCTGAGCTGCGAAGAAGCGACTTTTGGCACGATCGTTCCGTTGTATGAGCGGTGCGGATCATCCCTGAGCCGACGCTCAGTGCGGCACAGTTTCCGGTTGGTTTACATAACGTAACACGCCAGTTACGTTACTCTGAGTAATACGCTGGGGTCCCGCCTGGCCCTCCTTGCGCCGAGGCGAATCCTCACTCAGCGGAAAGACTCCCACTGTCTCCCGATCAGGACGCCGAGTACCGAGAAAATCCCAACTCTGATGATCAGTAATATCGGCGGAAATCCAAAGAGCGCATCGGTCGCCAGGCCAATCGTCAATAAGACTCCCACGAGGTAGGCGCCCCATCGCCGCAGGCTCCAGATTCCGCCAAGACCAATGAGTGTCAGGATAATGAGCGCGATGTCCAGGGCCGCGATTTCCTGACCTGACCGGCCGTGTGCGGCGAGGTTTATCCATGTCACGGTGAGAACGATGATTCCCATGATCTGGAAGACGGCGAGGATCATGATCATCGTGGTCAGCCCGCCACTGCGTTCAGGTGCCGCCTCGATCTCCGGCATGGTCCCCCCTTCGCTCGCCAAACTCCCGCTCGGCGCACATCCGATCCGTCAGGCCACTTCTATCGCACGCGAACCGGGACGGGTCCCGAACGTATTCGGGGCTTCTCAATCGCGTAAGACGGGTCGGCTGGCGGGGAGCTGGCGGTAGCGGCGCATGGGAACCCGGCCATTACGCGCGAGCACGCCCTCCGCGCGGAGCCGACTCAGCTGCTCCGCGGCCAGATGCGGTGCGGGGGTGCCATCGGCGCGCAGCACACGGTGCCACGGGAGGTCGTCGCCGTCCTCCGAGAGGATTCGGCCCACCAGCCTGGCCCGGCCTGGTAGCCCGGCCTCGGCGGCGACGTCGCCGTATGCCAGCACCGAGCCCGCGGGGATACCCGCCACTACGCTGCGTATCCGCTCCCAGTGCTGCGCCTTCATCACCTGGGTGTCCATCAACCGTCATCCTCCCGCCCCATCCTCCCGCACACGGTGATGACAGGGTCCCCTGGCTTGTCCCGGCGGAAATTCTCAACCACAATCTCGTGCCCGAACTGATGACTTACACCACCATCGTCCTGCCCGGCTCCCGCTTGCTGGACTGACGGCTGCGCTCTCCGATCCGCCGGTGATCCAGGCATACAATTGACACGGGCTGGCCGGGCCAAGCGGTGCTGGAGGGGAGCGATGCGGTGGTTGCGGGCATTGGGAGCCGGGTTGCGGGTTATCGCATCGACGCGTTAATTGGCCGGGGTGGTGGCGGTGTTGTGTATCGGGCGACGCATCTGCGTCTGGGCCGAACCGATGCGTTGAAACTGCTGACTCCGGGGCTAGCCGCGGACCCGGAGTTCCAGCGCCGTTTCGAGCGTGAGGCGCTGATGGCGGGCACGCTTGATCACCCGCACATCGTTCCCGTCTACGACGCGGGCGAGGCTGATGGGGTGATGTACCTGGCGATGCGGCTGGTGGAGGGTTCGGATCTGGCCACTGTGATCGAGCGGGCGGGGGGTCGGCTCGACCTGAAGCGAACTTCCGTAATTCTGAGTCAGGTGGCGTCGGCTCTTGACGCGGCTCATGCCAAGGGTCTTGTTCACCGTGATGTCAAGCCCGCCAATATTCTGATTGGCCGTACCGCTGATGTGGCGCGGGCGGATCACGCTTATCTGTCTGATTTCGGTTTGACCCGGCGTTTTGTGGGTTCGGCGCTGAGTGGCACGATGGTGGCTGGGACGCCTGATTACATGGCGCCTGAGCTGTTCCGGGGAGAGCCGACGGCGCCGACGATTGATGTGTACGCGCTGGGTTGTGTCGCTTACGCGTGTCTGGGCGGTTCCCCGCCTTTTCGTGGTGACAGTTTCGAGTATGTGATGGCCAGGCATCTGAGTGAGCCGCCACCGAGGATCAGTGCGTCTCGGGCTGATCTTCCGGCGGGTGTGGACTCGGTTCTGGCCCGGGCGATCGCGAAAAATCCGACTGAGCGTTATCCCAGTTGTGGCGCGTTCGCCGCCGCGCTGCGCGCGGAGACGAACGCGGGAGCGGCGGCGTCTGGGTTCTCGTGGGCGGCCGTCGACCGGACTGGCACGACCATGTTGCGGCCGGAGCCGCCGGTGCCAGGTTCGCGAAAGACCAGCCGCCGCAAGATCGTCGTGGTCGCCGCTGTGCTTGTCCTGGTGCTCGGCGTGCTCGCGCTGGCCATCAGTTCGCTATCCGGGAGCGGTGAGCTGGCGACCGCGGCTCCGATACCGGGTGACGTTTATACTTGTGCGATCGATCCGGCGGGCGGGGTGTATTTTTCCACCTTTGGTGATGCCCGGGTTTATAAGGTGGAGTCATCGGGAAAAATGAAGGTGGTCGCGGGCGCCGGTGTCAAGGGTGATTCAGGAGACAACGGCCCGGCGACTAAAGCCCAGCTACGCGGGCCGTATGGGCTGGCGGCGGACGGCGCGGGTAACCTCTATATCGCGGACAGCGGCAGTCATCGAATCCGCAAGGTCGACCCCGCGGGTGTGATCACTACTGCGGCGGGAAACGGGACACCAGATTCGACCGGGGATGGCGGCCCGGCCGTGCTCGCCACGCTCCATTATCCGGATGGCCTGACCATCGACCGTAACGGTGATCTGTACATCGCCGAATTCGGCGGCTACCGGGTGCGCAAGATAGACCGGAGTGGCCTGATCACTACTGTGGCGGGGACCGGCGCCCAGGGGTACTCGGGCGACGGGGGCCCGGCCCTGCGGGCCACCTTCGCCGGTCCGCGATCGGTCGGCGTTGACGCCGTGGGCAACCTGTACATCGCTGACACTGGTAACGGGCGGATCCGCAAGGTCAACGCGGCCGGCACGATCACGACGATCGCCGGCAACGGGCGGCGGGGCGGCACCGGCGATGGCGGGCCGGCCACTGCCGCCGAGCTTGACAACCCACGAGGTATCGCGGTGGATCAGGCGGGCAACGTGTACATCGCGGACAGCCTGAACGCCCGGATTCGGGAGGTCGACACCAGCGGCCGGATCAGGACCGTGGCGGGCAACGGCATCCGGGGTTTATCCGGTGATGGCGGGCCCGCCACGGCGGCCCAGCTCGCTATCCCCGATGGCGTCGTGGTGGACCGGGACAACACCCTCTACATCGGAGACGCCTTAAACCACCGGGTTCGCAAGGTCGACACCAGCGGCACTATCACGACCTTCGCCGGCGCGGGTCTGGCCTATCCCGGCGATGGCGGCCCCGCGAACCACGCTAACCTCGACCAGCCCTGGGGCGTCTCTCTAGGCAAAGACGGCCGGATTTACATCGCTGACTCCAACAACCACCGGGTCCGCATGGTGGGCCAGAATGGTGAGATCACCACCATTGCGGGAACCGGCGCCGCCGGGTTCTCCGGCGATGGTGGTAACGCCGTCGACGCCCAGCTCAACATCCCGAACGGGCTCCTGGCCGACCGCGATGGCAATGTGTACATCGCGGACACGCATAATCACCGTGTTCGCAAAGTGACCCCCGATGGCAAGATCAGGACAATCGCCGGGATCGGCCAGGGTAATTTTTCTGGTGACAACGGCCCGGCCATTCAGGCCGATCTGAGGTACCCGATTGGCCTGGCGCTCGGTTCTGACGGCAGCCTCTACATCGCTGAGGGCGGCAACGACCGGATCCGCCGGGTGGACCCGGCGGGCGTCATCACCACCGTGGCCGGCAACGGGACCGGTGGGTACGCGGGTGACGGCGGCCCTGCGCGCGAAGCGCGACTCAACAACCCGGCCGGGGTGGCCGCCGACGACGCGGGCAACCTCTATATCGCCGATTCCGACGGAAACCGCGTTCGCAAGGCCGGGCCCGACGGCAAGATCACCACGATCGCCGGTAACGGCAGCTCGGATATCACTGGCGACGGCGATCTAGCGATCCGGGCGCGGTTGAATACCCCCTTCGGCGTCGAGGCGGGCCCTGACGGCTCAGTATATATCGCCGATAGCGCGAACGACCGAATCCGCAGAATAGACCCCGCTGGAATCATTACCACGTTCGCTGGGCCGGATTCCTCGGAGGGCAACTGACTCCGGCCGCGTGCCAGCACCTCGCGTGCCCCCTCGCGTGCCCCCCTCGCGTGCCCGGTCAGGAGAGTGTCAGCCGCCCGTGATTGCATGCGCGGCGTGCCCGCGCTGATTCGTTCCGTAGCCATGAGCTCCGGCTCTGTGAGCTCTGTGAGCTGGGGGCCGGATGCTCTCCGGGTGCTGAGGCATCCTGGCGGGCCGCTCAGGGTGGTCGGTGGTCCGGGTACCGGCAAGTCCACGCTCGTGGTCGCCACCGTCGCCGACCGCGTCCTGGCGGGCGCCGACCCGGAGCGGGTGCTGGTGCTCACCTCCAGCCGTCGTGCCGCTGCCGAGCTGAGAGAACGCATCGTCGAGCGGCTGGTAGCCGCGGGTGTCACGCCCACCGTGCGGGAACCGCTGGTGCGCACCGTGCATTCCTATGCCTTCTCCGTGCTCCGGCTTCAGTCGTCGCTGCGCGACGCGCCGCCGCCCCGGCTACTCTCGGGCCCCGAGCAGGACGTGGTGATCCGGGAGCTGCTCGAGGGTGAGGTCGCGGCCGGTGGACGGGACTGGCCGCCACGGCTGCGCCCAGCGCTGGGCTTGCGGGCCTTCGCGAGTCAGCTGCGGGACTTGCTGATGCGCGCCGCGGAACGCGGCCTGGCGCCGGAGGACCTCACGGAGCTGGGGCATCGCGTCGGGCGAGACGAATGGGTGGTGGCCGGGCGCTTCTTCCGAAGCTATGAGCGAGTGATGGAGCTGCGCGGGTCGGTGGGTACCGCGACACCGCAAGCGACCGCGCCCGCCTTGGACGCGGCTGAGCTGGTGTCAACGGCGCTGCTGGTGCTCGATACCGATGCCGAGGTGCTGCGCCGGGAGCGGGACCGGGTGCGCCACTTGATCGTCGATGACGCGCAGCATCTCGACCCCATCCAGGCCGAGCTGGTGACCAGGCTCGGGGCGGGCGCACACGAGCTGTTGCTTTTCGGCGATCCGGACCAGACGATCCACGCCTTTCGCGGCGCCGATCCGGGCCTGCTCACCGGCGGCGCATCGGAGCTGGTGCGGCTGGGTACCGGCCACCGGATGGCGCCAGTGGTCCGGGCCGCGGTCATCCGCCTCGCCAGCCGGCTGCCGGGCCTGCGGCCGGAGTTGCGGGGGCCGGCGGGCGAGCAACCGGGCGGTCAGCTCCGCGTCCGGATATTCGGCTCCGTCGCGGCTGAGGCCTCCTGGGTGGCGGACCAGCTTCGCCGCGCCCACTTGCTGGACGGGCTCGCCTGGTCGGACATGGCGGTGGTGGTGCGTTCCACGGCGCGTGCGGTGCCGGCGCTGCGCCGCGCGCTGCTCGCCGCGGGGGTGCCGGTAGCGGTACCCCGTGAGGAGCTGCCGGTAGCTCACGAGAGCGCCGTCCAGCCGCTGCTGGGAGTGCTGCGGTGCGCGGCGGACCCCGGAGCGCTTACTGAGGAGACCGTGGCCGCGCTGCTCACCTCCCCGCTGGCGGGAGCTGATCCGCTGGGATTGCGCCGGCTGCGCCGGGAGCTGCGCCGCCGCGAGCTCGCGGCCGGCGGCACCCGCAGCAGCGGCGAGCTGCTGCTTGGCGCTGTGCTGTCCCACGCGCACGTGCCCGGCCAGCAAGGCGGTGACCCTCAGCTGGGCGGGCTTGACGACCGAACCGCGGCACCAGCCAGAACGCTCGCTGGTCTGCTGAGCACAGCCGCACGCGCCGCCCGCGGTGGCAAGACCGCAGAGGAGGTGCTGTGGCAGGTCTGGCAGTCCAGCGGGCTCGCGCAGCGCTGGGCAGCGATCAGCGCCCGCGGCGGGGCGGCTGGGGCGCAGGCCGATCGGGACCTCGACGCGGTGGTCGCGCTCTTCGACGCCGCGGCCCGCTACGCCGACCGGCTACCAGGCGCGGACGGGGGTCCCGCTGGGGTGCTCGGCTTCTGCGACTATCTCGCCCAGCAGCAGATACCCGGTGACTCGCTGGCCGCGCGCTCACCTCAGGGGGAGGCGGTCGCCGTGCTCACCGCGCACGCTGCGGCCGGCCGGGAGTGGTCGCTGGTCGCGGTGCCCGGTGTGCAGGAAGGCAGCTGGCCGGACCTGCGGCTACGTGGCTCCCTGCTGGGTGTGGAGCACCTCATCGACGTCACCGCGGGCATCGACGCCGGTGCCCTCTCGCGGACCGCGCCGCTGCTGGCCGAAGAACGGCGGCTGCTGCTGGTGGCGCTGAGCCGGGCCCGCCAGGCGTTGCTGGTCAGCGCGGTGCGCGGGGACGACGAGCAGCCTTCCCGGTTCCTCTCGGAGCTGGTGGACACCGAGTCGACGGACACCGCGCTGACGGCCAGCCCCGGGTGCGGGCCGGGGGCCGGTGAGCGGGGATTGAGCCTGCCGGAGATCGTCGCAGAGCTGCGCCGGGTGTGCTGCGATCCAGCTGAGCCGGACGGGCGGCGCCGCGATGCCGCGGCCGGGCTGGCGCAGCTCGCGCGGGCTGGCGTTCCCGGCGCGCACCCCGATTCCTGGTACGGGCTGGGGCCGCCGTCCAGCCAATCCCCGTTGCGGATATCCGGCGAGCCGGCCCGGGTGTCGCCGTCCCTGGTGGAGCTGGCATCGAGCTGCCCGCTGCGGTGGCTGCTCACCCGGCATGGCGGTGAGGACACCCGGGCACTGGCTGCGGTCACCGGGTCGCTGGTCCACACGCTGATCCAGGCGGTGGCCGCCGGTGCCACCGAGCAGCAGCTCGACGATGCCCTGGCGCGGGCCTGGGCCGGGGTCGACGCCGGCGCTCCCTGGTATTCCCGGGCCGAGCGGCAGCGGGTCCGGCAGATGGTCGAGATGTTCCGGCAGTGGTGGCGGGACACCCGGGGTGAGCTCACCGAGGTCGCCTGCGAGCAGGACATCGACGTGCGGCTGGCTCCCGCCGACCCGCTCGCCGGGGAGGCGGTGCTGCTGCGCGGGCGGGTGGACCGGCTCGAACGGGACAGCCGGGGTCGGCCGGTGATCGTCGATGTGAAGACCAGCAAGACCCCGGTGAGTAAGCGGGCCGCCGAGGATCACGCCCAGCTGGCCGTCTACCAGCTCGCCGCGGCGCATGGCGCGTTCACCGGGCACGGCCTGGCCACTGAACCCGGTGGAGCCTGCATCGTTCAGGTCTCCGCGCGGAGCCACACCGCTGTGCAGCGCACGCAACAGCCGCTGGACCACGCCGGGCTGGCGCACTGGCGGAGTGTGGTGCGAGAGGCGGCCCGGCGCACGGCGGGGCCGGAATTCGCGGCCACCGAGAGCGGCGACTGCGCGCGGTGCCCTTCGAAGATCTCCTGCCCGCTGCACGACGCCGGCCGGCAGGTCACCCAATGACACCCGGGCCAGTGGTGATCGGGCCAGCTGAGCTCGCTGGCGCACTCGGCACCCCGCCTCCCACCGGGGAACAGGCCGAGGTCATCGCCGCCGACCCCGGCAAGCCGATGCTCGTGGTCGCCGGTGCCGGATCGGGCAAGACCGAGACGATGGCGGCCCGGGTGGTGTGGCTGGTCGCCAACGGACACGTCACCCCCGAGGGCGTGCTCGGCCTGACGTTCACCCGCAAAGCCGCCCAGCAGCTCGCCGATCGGATCCGGGCCCGGTTACGCCGGCTGGCCGGCTCGCCGGTGCTGGACCGGCTCGACCCGACCGGGCAGCGCCGGGCCGCGGTGACGGCCGGTGAGCCCACCGTGCTGACCTACCACGCCTACGCCGGCCGGCTGGTCGCCGAGCACGCGCTGCGGCTGCCCGCTGACCCGGGGGCGCGGCTGCTGACCGAGACCGGGGCGTGGCAGCTCGCGCATCGGGTCACCTCCGGGTGGGAACCGGATCTCGACCTGGACGGGAAGATGCCGCACACGGTCACCGGCTGGCTGCTGGGGCTGGCCGGCCAGCTCGCCGAGCATCTGTGCGAGCCGTCCCAGCTGCGGGACCGCACCCAGGAGATGATCAGCGCCTTGGTCACGGCCCCGCCCGGGCCCAGGCAGCGCAACTCGCTGCGAGCTGATCTCAAGCCGGTGGTGGACGCGCAGCGGTCCCGGCTGGCGTTGCTGCCACTCGTGGAGCGCCACATCGAACTCAAAAGACGCGAGGCGGTGCTCGACTTCGGCGACCAGATGAGCCTCGCCGCCGCCCTGGCGCGGGATCACCCGGAAGTCGCCCGCGCTGAACGGGCCCGGTTCGCAGCCGTGCTGCTCGATGAGTACCAGGACACCGGGCACAGCCAGCGGGTGCTGCTGCGCTCGCTGTTTGGGGGCTCGCTGTTTGGGGGCTCGCTGTTCGGAGGTACGGCGATCCCGGTGACCGCGGTC
>DASTBN010000660.1:0-2081 GCA_035712045.1 Pseudonocardiaceae bacterium | reverse complement strand
CCCACCCGATCCGGATCACTCACCGCCCGCAGCACGGCCGCCTCACCCGTCACCAGCGCGCCGTCCTCCCGGGCGTAGACCACCGCCGGCGTCACCACCGAACGATCGCCCAGGGTGAACATCTCGACCCGGGTAGCGGACGAGATCGCGGCCGCGACGAACGTCGTGCCGAGATCTACCCCGAGGCTGTAACCCACCGCACCTCCCTGAGTGAGGACCAATCGTAACTCATGATCACTGGGGTCCATCGATATTTCAGAGTCAGACGACCACGGTTGTGATACATATCGGCCCGACTCCCACACTGAGTTACCAATTGAGCACGAAGTGGGGTAAACCCCACCCTGAGGTAGGGTGAGTCCTCTTCCTTTCCCCCCGGGCCTCCCCCAGTATGCGGTGATGGTTCCCGGGTTCCCGCAGCGCGCCGATGATCACCCGTGCGTACCCACGACCCGGCCTCCTCACCAGAAACAGCGAGATCAGTGGCTGCGCCGCCGTCTGCTGCAGCGGCAGTTGCACGACGGCGCGGCGCTGCGGATATCCGCTTTGACGTTGCGGCTGGGCTTACTCCAGCATCACAGCCTGCCCGGCGGCCAGACGGTGCGGAATTGCGTGAGCGAAATTCAGGACGAGTTGCACATGGTGCTGGAGGAATTGCGCGCAGTAGCCGCCGAGATATACCCGCCGCTACTGGACGAGGCGGGGCTGGGTCCCGCGCTGCGCGAAGTGGCCGACCGGCTCCGGCAGCCACTCACGGTCGAGGCCTCTGGCGAGAGGTTCGGCCCCGCGGCGGAGGGCGCCGCCTACTTCGCCGTGGCGCGCTGCCTGGCGGCCCGGCCAGCCGGCGCGCCGTCGATGACGATGCGCGTCTGGCGGGAGGACAATAATCTGATGCTGTCGGTCTCGGGATCCGAGCCAAGCCTCGCCGAGCTCGTGGACGAGCAGGCGTCCCCATTGGGCGGAGCCGTCGAAATCGGGCCCGGCCCGCTGCCCGGTGCCAGCACGATCATCGCGAGGATCCCATGCGAGTAGCCTTGGCCGAGGACGGTGCCCTGTTTCGTGAGGGGCTGCTGATGCTGCTGCACGCGGCGGGGCATCAGGTTGTGTGCAGTGCCGCCGATGGCGATGAACTGGTGGCCCGGCTAGCCCAGCCGGGCGCTGACCCGTCCTCCCAGGCCGACGTCGCGATCCTGGATATCCGCATGCCGCCAGAGCCGGACGGTGGATTGATCACCGCCGAGCGGCTCCGGGCGGCTCATCCCGGTATGGGCTTGTTGTTCCTCTCGCACTACGCGGAGTCGCATTACCTCATGCGGATTCTGGAGATCGGCACCGAGGGAATCGGCTACCGGCTCAAGGAGAAGGTGGGCAGCGTCGATGTCCTTACCGACACGCTGACCAGGATCGGCAATGGCGAGATCGTCATTGAGCCGGTGCTGGCGAAACGACTCGTCGATCGCAGCCGGGGAGACAAAAAGGACGTTCTGGCGGCCTTGTCGGAGCGTGAGCAGGAGGTGCTCAGGCTGATGGCCGAGGGACGATCGAACAACGGGATCGCGGGCCAGCTCTATGTCACGCCAAAAGCGGTCGAAAAGCACATAGCGAACATTTTCACCAAGCTCGGGCTTCACGTCGACACCGCGGCCCACCACCGCCGCGTGCTGGCTGTTCTAACCTATCTGCGATCGCAGCGCGCGGACGGCTAAGGGCGCACGCTTGAGCGGGTGAGGCTGGGCCCCTAGCGTGAGGGGCGGGCGAGGCGATGGTGGGCGATGATTAGCACGACCGCAGCGTGGCCGAGGCGCCTGCTGCTGGGCGCCTGTGTGGTTGCGGCCGTGTTCACTGCCGTGGTCGGCGGCGGCGAGCTGATCACCACATCGACGGTGGTGACCCTGCTGCTGCCCTTCGTGGCGGCAGCGCTGAGCGTGGCCGCGTTGAGTGTGGCCGCGCCCACCGCGACCGCACCCAGCCCCGCCAGGGCCACCACCGCCATTCAGGGGGGTTCGCTGGATCAGGCGCTCACCGATCTGGCCCGGATTCTCGCCGAAGGCACCCGCGCCCAGCGCGCCGTCGTCTGGCTC
>DASTBN010000659.1:0-2057 GCA_035712045.1 Pseudonocardiaceae bacterium | reverse complement strand
TGTCAGGGCCGCCGGATCGCAATACACTCGCGGCCTGCTTCAGCAGCTTTCCCACTACGGGCGAGGGCTGGATGGGCTCGCCCGGGACCGGCGTGATGCCCGCACGTCCCCGAGAGGAAACCTCGGGTGTGACGGGCGCCGTCGCGGTGACCTCGGCAGCCGTGTCGAGGGTCGCCGTGAGGCTGCGGATCGACCACAGGTCCGGGGCCCCGTCTCGGGCCAGGGGCAGTGAGCCGGCTGGGCACACCAGCAGCAGGGCGGCCGGGTGGACGCGGAGCAGGGCGTCGCGCCGCTCGTTGAGCCGGTGCAGCAGCTGAGACCACAGCCGCAGCCGCTGTGCCGCATCGGTCTCGTCGTCGATGACCCAGGTCGCGGCCAGGCTGGCTGGATGAGGTGCCAGCAACTGGCCCAGCACTGCGGCCGCACCGGCCCTCTCGGACAACGTCAGGCGCTCGACATGCTTGACCTGAGCGCGGGCCAGGTCGCGGGTGCGGGCCACGAGTTCGGCGACGTCGGGTGCCTGGGCGCCGAACAGCAACGTCAGCCAGAACCCGTCATGCAGCGCGAACTCGGCTCGCAGCCGCTCCCACACCGTCTCGGCATCCCGGTGCAGGCTCCGCGGCGCCCACCGTTCGGGGCTCACGGCAGGCCGAGCGCTCTCCTGGCCAGCGGGTGCACCTCGTACCAGTCCTGGGCATTGAGGTGCCCGAGTAGCATGTGGCTCTGCAACAGCCGGGCCATCAGTTGCACCTCGGATTCCCTGGGCTTGACGCAGCCGTCCCTATCGGCCACCTGCCGCAGGAACGCCTCTTGTTCCGCCGTCATCGTCATGAAGTCGTGCGCCACCAAGCCGATCGCCTCCTCGACGTGCTCGTCCCGCAGCGGCGGCGCGAGTGACCGGCGGAGCATGAGGTTCACCACCTGACGCAGCAGCGTGAACAGATCACGCAGGTGGCCCCGGAGGCCTGGATGATGGCATCGAGCTGCCCGCTGGCG
This sequence comes from Pseudonocardiaceae bacterium, assembly GCA_035712045.1. Classification (GTDB taxonomy): domain Bacteria; phylum Actinomycetota; class Actinomycetes; order Mycobacteriales; family Pseudonocardiaceae. The sequence goes on along the minus strand of DASTBN010000659.1, from coordinate 1,061 downwards.
AAGATCTGATCGACCGGGATCCGCCGGGAGACGACCTCCTTCAGCTCCATGATCGTCGTGAGCACCGTGTCCGCGGAGTGGCCGGGGTGGGGCCGGACATGCGGCACCGGCACCGGCAGCACCCGGGAGTCGAAGGGCAGTGCCCCGGGCGAGGTGAATTGCAGGTAGGTCGGCACCGTGTAGATCATGTGGTGTGAGCGGAACTTGAGCTTGCTGGCGTGCGCGACGAACAGCGCCTGGATCGATTCTTGGACGGTGATGTCGTTCACGCTGGTGCCGCGTAGCTTCTCCAGGCCGTCCACGATGAGCACCGAGCCCTGCCCCGGGTCGTCGGCGGGCAGCAGCGTGGTGAGGAAATCCGCGACCTCCTCGTATAGCTGGCCGATGTGGTAGGTGAGCTTGCTGCGCAGTTCCGCCACAACCGATTCGCTGCTTTTCAGCTCCCGCGCCAGATCGAACTCGACTGAGGCTCCCAGCGCCTCGACCTCCAGTCCCTCACTCGACACGGTGGTGGACAGACCCGGCACGTCCAGAGACACCTTGAGGCGCTTCAGCAGACCGGCTAGCCGTCCGAGGAACCCCGGCTTCTGCTCCGCCTGGGGGTCCCCGAGCACGTCGTGCGCTCCCAGCGCCAGCGCGATGAGGAACTCGGTGACATCGATGGGCGAGGATTCGTTGACGTAGCTGCCGATATCGAAGATCGCGGCGTGGTAGCCGGCCTGCGCCAGCTCACCCCGTAGCCGGTACAGCTCAGTGGTCTTGCCCGACCCGGACGGGCCGGAGAGCAGTTGCGTCGTGGTGTCGAAAGCCAGCTCGATCGTCGCCATCAGCTCGTCGACCGCGGCCCGGCCCGCGTCGGCCAGCGCGACGTAGCGCGTCTCGTTCGGGTCGGCCGGGTCCAGCGGGCCGAGGGTGAGCGCGGCGGACCATTCGCGCAGCAGCTGCCGCGATGGTGCGGTCATGGTTCGAGATCATAAGGTTCAGCCAGCCGCTCCGGTTGACCACGACTCGCGCGTCGTCCAGGTGCTCGACATCGACCACCGCTCCACGGTGTATCGGCG
>DASTBN010000658.1:0-3565 GCA_035712045.1 Pseudonocardiaceae bacterium | reverse complement strand
CGAGCCTAATGAGAGCTACCGGGTCGGCCGAGGCAGACTCCGTCCCGGTGGCCGCCGGTGGGTGAGCACTCAGCGAGCCCGGACGCCTGGATGGAGTCCTAAGTGGAGATCGTGCCCCCGGCCGGTGGTGTGGGAGAGGTGACAGCTGATGGGATGTCGTGCCCGCCGTCGCGGCGTGAGCACTCGATCATTAGGCCGCTGGTTCTCCCACCGGCCGCTGAAGGAATGTCTGGTGCCGGGACAGGTGAGGAGGACGGGTTGCTGTTCGTGGGGGATGACTGGTCTCCAGGCGCATCATGATGTGGAGATCCAGGATGAGACCGGCCGGCGGCTGGGCCGGGCCCGGCTGGCCGAGGGGATCGCCGGGATCGCCCGGCCGCGTGAGCTGATCGCGCGGCAACTCGGTGAGCAGGAGGGGCCCGAGCAGGTGGTGGCCGGGATCGAGACCGATCGGGGCCCGTGGGTGGCGGCGCTGGTGGCGGCGGGCTATCAGGTGTTTGCGATCAACCCGCCGCGGGTGTCCCGTTACCGGGAACGGCACAGCGTCTCCGGCGCGAAGAGCGACGCCGCGGATGCGCACACGCTGGCGGACATGGTGCGCACCGATCGGCACCAGCTGCGCCCGGTCGCTGGCGACACCGGCCAGGCCGAGGCGATCAAGGTGGTCGCCCGGGCACACCAGCAGCTGATCTGGGAGCGGACCCGGCACCTGCTGCGACTGCGCTCCACGTTACGGGAGTTCTTCCCCGCCGCTCTGCTGGCCTTTGGTGAGGATCTGGCCAGCGCCGATGCGCTGGAGCTGCTGGATGCGGCCCCGGACCCGGCCAGCGCGGCGAGGCTGTCCACTAGCCGGATCAGCGCGGCGCTCAAGCGGGCCCGGCGGCGGCAGATCGCGGAGAAGGCGCAGGTGATCGCCGCTGCGCTGCGCACCGAGCAGCTGGCCCAGCCCGACGTGGTCAGCACCGCTTACGCCGCCACCGTGCGCGCCCAGACAGCCATCCTGACCACCCCGCAGGAACAGATCAAGACCATGCAGGGGCAGGCCGAGGCGCATTTTGGCCAGCACCCGGACGCTGAGATCTACCTGTCCCAGCCCGGGCTGGGCAGCATTCCCGGCGCCCGGGTACTCGGCGAATTCGGCGACGACCCCATCCGCTACACCGGTGCCCGGGCCCGCAAGAACTATGCCGGTACCAGCCCGATCACCCGCCAATCCGGCAAGAAAAAGACCGTGCACGCCCGTCGCGTGCACAACGACCGGCTCCCCGGCGCACTCGGCCGCCAGGCCCAATCAGCGCTGACTGTCTCACCCGGCGCCCGCGCCTATTACGACCAGCAACGCCACCGAGGCCTTGGCCACCAGGCCGCCTTACGCCAGCTGGCTAACCGCCTGGTGGGCATTCTGCACGGCTGTCTGAAGACCCGGACATGCTACGACGAGGCCATCGCCTGGCCCACAACCACCAATGAAGATCAACAAGTTGCGGCTTGACAACTTAAGCCCTGGGATGTCTCCACAGCCCCTCCGGGCAGCACTATGGGCAGGCCCACAGCCTGCCCTCCACCACGCGCACCACCACCGCGGGCACCCACACACACAGCACAACCACGCCCAAAAACAGCAAAAACAACAACACCCAAAAGATCAAAACCCCCGACCCACTAGACACGGCCCCGCTCCTACAGGGATGACAATGCCGCGCCCAGGATCTGGACATACGACGATCGCGACGAACCACAACCCGCCCGGCCGGGATGCTGACCCGCCGCGGTGGCGGCAACCACCAGCGCGTGACCACCTAAGTCCTTCTAGTCACATCCGCAGGACAGCGGGCACCAGCAGTCGGCACAGCGGGCACCGGAGCGCGACACGCGGCGCGACCTCATCCACGCGCCGTACCAAAGATCCCCTCTACGCACGAGGACGAGGCGAACCCTGCCAGGTATGTCTGAGCATGCATGAGTTACGCGACGTGCGATAACGTCGCACACTTACGGGGAGTGACGGGCATGAACGACCTGGTTGGCATTCACGATGTCAGGCCACGGGGCCAGACCAGAGGGCGTACATCCGATCCGGACAACGGCCAGGCCGGGTATGCCCACCAGGCCTACAGCAGCGGCGCACCGCTGCGCTACGGCCCCTACCGGAGAACACGACGGGACTACTCGTTCATCCGCGTCCTCACGGCAGCCGCCATCGTGGCTTGGCTGCTTGTCGGGTACGCGCCAACGGTGCTCGCCGACGTCGGACATCTACTTGGCACCGTACCCGCAGTATTCACACAAGGAGTCCCCACCCCAGGGGCTTCCGGCTCCGATACCAGCTACGTCACGAACGACACCGCGCCGACTGATATCGGAGCACAGGAACCCTGATGACGTTCCCGTTAGAGCTCGCGGGATTCCTTGAGCCTGGCCAGGGCCTCCGCGAGGATAGCCTCACCGTCAGCGTCCGAACGGCGCTCCTTGACATAAGCCAGATGAGTTTTATATGGCTCGTTACGCGGCGCGTCCGGTGGCTTCTGTTCGTTTCGCCCGGCAGGGAAACCGCATCGCGGGCAGTCCCACATCTCCGGTTCCTCGGCCTCGACCGCGAACGAGGGCTGTGACTGGTGCCCGTTCGCGCACCAGTACGACACCCGATGGCGGGGTGCGGTCTCTCCCCGTTCGGACTCCCCCATGGGGCCCGCTCCGACCCGCGTGCCGCGGATGGCATTACCACTTGCCATTGATTGCCTCACCTCGCGGAACTGCCCGGGCGCCGCCCGGGACACGCTCAGCCAATTTTGATCAGCAGCCCTATCCCCACGATGGAGATCACCCACACCGCGCTGACGAACAACGTCAGCCGGTCCAGGTTCTTCTCCACGACGCTGGACCCGGACAAGCTCGACTGCATGCCGCCACCGAACAAACTAGACAGCCCGCCCCCGCGGCTTCGATGCAGCAAGATCAGCAGGATCAGCGCGATACTGGTGACCAGGAGCAGGATCTGCAAGGTTAGCTTCATCACACCCTCGTCGGAGACGACCGATTCGCAAGGTTACTCCGTGGTGGAAGCCGATGGGGCCGGGGCCTCGAAAAACCCCTCGGCTTCCCACAAAACTCAGCTTCCTCACAGCCTGGCGGTTTCTTACGGTAATGGGCCTCCCGCGGCGAGCGCGCAGAGCTTCGCGAACTCGTCGGCGTCCAGGCTAGCGCCACCGACCAGGGCGCCGTCGATGTCGGGCTCAGCCACCAGATCGGCGACATTGCCTGACTTCACCGATCCGCCGTAAAGCACCCGGACCTCGCCGGCCACCTCAGCTCCGTACTTGTCTGCCAGGGCTCCCCGCAACGCGCCGCACGCCTCTTGAGCGTCAGCGGGGGTGGCGACCCGCCCGGTACCGATCGCCCAGATCGGCTCGTAGGCGATCACCACGGTCCGGACCTGCTCGGCGGTGAGGCCCTTGAGCGCGGCACGCAGCTGTTCGGTGCAGTGCGACAGGTGCCCGCACGCCTCGCGGATCTCCAGGCCCTCCCCCACGCACAGGATCGGCACCAGCCCGTGGCGCAGGGCCGC
>DASTBN010000657.1:0-4173 GCA_035712045.1 Pseudonocardiaceae bacterium | reverse complement strand
CGAATGCTCTGCCGCGTCCTTAGGCAGCGTCTCGATCTTCTGCTGGTGCATGTTGCAGTCCACGGACACGCCGGTTATAGCGATCTGGCCACGGATCACAACTCCGTATTCAAATGGCTCCTTCGTGCCGTCCCCGTACGGCTTCCACGTTGTGATGCCGGCGAGTTCGGCGGGGCTGGGCGGCGCGGGGATGAAAAACAGGCCATAGTTGTCGTCCGGGGCCTGTAGGCTGACTGACAAATCAGGCCGTTTGATGACAGCCGGTAAAGTGCCCTGGGGTGTGCTCGCCGGTGGTGCTGCCAGCCGGATCTGGAGGCCGTTCGCTCCAATGGCGATTCGTTGATTGCGCCCGGGTTTGGTGAAGTGCGTTCCGGGTTCGAGCAGCAGCGGGACGCCGAGGGCCGAAGCTTGCCGGATCGCTTCCACCAGGGCGTCCTGACTGGTACTCGGGGGGAGAACGATCGGGGCTGCCGCGTTTGCCACGTTCACGCCAGGGCTCCCCGCACCGTCCCTCTCAGCCACGGCGACGTCGGTTACAGGCTGCGCCTCAACCTCGTCGTCCGCGTCGTCGATACCGGCATGTCGCATGTTCTCGCCAATGCTCATGGTTACTTCCTTCCAGAGGCCGGGTGGTGATGACTTTCCGAAGTCGCGCGGCGGCGCGCGTGGCTCTACGCCACCGCTGCCGCTATGAAATTCATGTTCCGCCTACGCCATCGCCCACTTGTTCGGTCGCACTGACCCGGGATGCCCTTTCCTGGTGACCGATGTCGCCAGCCGAGCCTGCGACTGCCACTAACACGGCGCCCGGCGCGGCCGGGTTCACGCCACGCGGACCCGTCAGCCGAATGGGCTAGCAAAAGGAATACCGAAACCGAGGACCGATACCCCGACATCTTCGGCCTGGCCCCCGCCTCCCCGGTGACCGGCGAGCGAGCGCACGCCCCCGCCAGCGAGCAGCTGACCCTCCTGCCCCAGTACGCGCTGACCCTCGGTCATGACATCACCGGCAACGTCCACGTGCTCAACACGGTCACCGCCTCGATCTCATCGACATGAACGAGCAAGCGGGGCGCTCCGGGTCAGCAGGGCCAGCGGGCCGCGTCGAGGCTGGTGTTCTTCCGCAGGGAGCTGAAGCCGAGGGCGGTCGTCTCCGGGCAGAATTGAGTGGTCTCGAGTTCGTATTCCACGTGGAACACTGCTTTACCCGCCTGGATAAAAGGAGTGAGTTTCCCGCATTCGTGATACTGGGCACATTGCTCGTTGACCGCGAAATCAAAATCGTTGAGCAGCGCGGGTATTTGGTCGAGATCGTTTTTCAGGCCGATGGACATGCCGCGTTCGTGGGCGAGACCAGCCAGCGCCCGGTTGTAGCTGAGCTGGTCCTGGGCGGTCAGGGGGAACCCCGTGTCGTTGGCGTAGCCGTCGGCCAGGTCGGCCTCGACCGCGTCGAATCCCTTTCGCTGGCACATGTCGAAACGGGTGGCCATGATCGGGAGGAGTACATCGAGGCGGCGGATGTCGAGCCATTTCTCGCCGTCCCAGCCATCCGATTTGCCAAGGATCTGGGGTGGGAAGACGTTGTAGTCGGGGCGGAAGTCCTCGGCCGCGCCGGCGTTGATGTAGCAGATGACCTTGCGGCCTTGAGCGTGGAGCTCGCGGACGACATCAGGGGTGGCCTCGAAGCCGTCGATGTCATAGACCTGCGCGTCGACGCTCGTATCGACCGGGGACGTGAGCTGCCATTGCCAGCTGGTGCCTGGCGCCGGTACCCAGCGCGCCAGGGGCATTGGGCTGGCCGCAGACGGGGCCGGGCTGGCTAGTGCCGGGTCAGCTGTGGTGAGGATATCTGCGGCAGGGCTGGTCGGTGCCGGGCTGGCTGGTGCGGGGCTGCCTGCGGTGGGGCTGGCTGCGGTGGGGATGTCTGTGGTGGGCATGTCTGTCGTGGGGATGGCCGGTGCCGAGGTTGTGTCGCCGATCGGGTCTGGCCAGGCGGGGCACCCGGTCAGCAGGGCGGCGCAGGCCACGATCCAGATCACGGATTTGATGGTCATATCGCTCTCAGTGATGGTGGGTGGCGGCGGGTGCACAGCCGACGCCAGGGATTGGGTCCGCCGTGGTGGGTGACGTAGGCGCTGTGAACGCGCCGCTGTGCCGCCAGGTCCAGCGCGGTGTCGATCAGCCCCGGCGGCACGGAGTGCACGAGGTGCGCGACGTGCGTGCCGTCCTCGTCACGGGCCCATCGGGGGATGGCGAGCTCGACGTAGGCGTTCCAGGGTCCTTCGAACGTGCCGAGGAGATCGGCGTGGTCGCGATAGGCCGGCACCGGGTGCGTGCCGTGGTTGAACACCACCGGGCTCATGCCCAGGGCGCGGGCCGCGTCGGCGAGCGTGGCGTAGTGCCCGAGACGGCTGGCGTCGCTGGCGGCACGGTCGAAGAACACCCCGTCGGGGGCGTACCAGTCGCGGTAGCGGGCCAGGTCGGTGTGTACCTGCTGGGCGGGGCGCGCGGCGTAGTCGGTGTCGATGTAGCCGGCGATCGGGATCCCGGCACGGCGCAGCCGCTCGAGCGCCGCGTCGAATCCGGGATCGCGGTGCTGTCCGGGCCCGGTGGCCACGTTGAGGACGACCAGCGTGATGCGGTGTGCCTGCTCCGCGAGCGCGGCCCAGTCCTGAGGCCGCACGGCCGGGTGAAAATACGCCGGGACAAGCTGCGGCGGGTGCCGGCTAGTGATCATGGGAGAGCCCGCCATACGTTGGTGAGGGAACAGCTCAGCGGAGTGCGCGGTGACCAGCCCAGCGCCGCGCGGGCCGCGCTGATGTCGGCCTGCTGCCAGGGCACGTCGGTGGATCGGGGGGAGCCGGGCTCGCTTTCCTGGATCTCCGGGCTCAGGCCGCTGACCTTGAGCAGGGTGTGCACCAGTTCCCGGGCTGAGACGGCCTGGCCGCTGCCGATGTTGAGCACGGGGTGCGGGGTGGGCGTAGTGGCGGCGGCCAGGGCCGCGTGGGCCATATCAGTGGCGTCGACGAAGTCGCGGACCGCGTCCAGATTGCCCAGTCGCACGCAGTCGCCCTGGGCGCTCGCGCGGGCGATCTCGGCGGCAGCCCGGCCGGACAGGCTGCTGGCCGGTGCCCCGGCTCCGACAGGGTTGAACACCCGCAGCACGACTGCGGGCAAGCCCGCGGCGCGGGCTACGGCTACCGCGAGGGTGCCGCCCAGCTTGGTGGCGCCATAGCCGCTCACCGGGCGGGCCGGTGAGTCTTCCCGTACCGGGACACCGCGCTCGCCCCGGCCGTACTCACCGGCTGACCCGAGGTGAACCAGCCGCGCCGCTGACCGGGTGAGCAGCATCGCCCGCACCAGCGTCGCGGGCACGTCGATGTTGGCCGCGGCCAGTGCGGGGAACTCGCCGCTGGTGGCCCCGGCGCAGTTCACCACGGCCTCGGGTGCCACGTCGGTGAGCACCGCCCCGATCCCGGCGGGGCCCGCCGCGGTGAGATCGATGGTGATGTGCCGCTGCGCCGGGCCGCGGGGCTGGCGCCCTGCGGTGATCACCTCCCAGCCGGCGGCGCTCGCGGCGCGCTGGACATGGGAGCCGAGGAAGCCACGAGCGCCGAGCAGGAGCATCCGCATCTCAGGCGCCTTTGAGGAGTGTGCCGCGGATCTGGTCGAACTCGGCGTTCGCGCGGTCGTAGTCGTCGGGACGGCCGATGTCGAGCCAGTACCCGTCGAAGGGATGTTCCCGCGGGGGATCCCGCCGGGCCAGCAGGTCGAGCACGAGCTCGTCGAAACCCAGCGGGAGGCCCGCCGGATAGCCCTCGAGGGTCCGCCGGCTCAGGCCATACACACCCATGCTCACCCGGTAATCAAGGATCGGTTTCTCGGTGAACTGGACGACCTTCCCGTCCTGGCTGGTCAGCACCCCGAAGTCGATTCGCACCTGCCGCTGGTAGGTGGCCACGGTCAGCGGGGCGCTCGTGGTGATGTGCTGGCTCAGCAGCGCGGCATAGTCCAGGTCGGTGAGGACATCGCCGTTCATCACGAGGAAATCGGGGGGCAGCTGGTGGAGGATCTGCCGCACCGGGCCCATGGTGCCCAGCGGCATGTCCTCGGTGGCGTAGGTGATCTGGATACCCCACCGGCTGCCGTCACCGACGTAGGCCCGGATCAGCT
>DASTBN010000656.1:0-2040 GCA_035712045.1 Pseudonocardiaceae bacterium | reverse complement strand
TGGGTTTACCTACCCTCGTTTCCCCGGCCCGCCGGACTGCCCCGGCCTGCCGCTGAACCTTGAGGCCCTGGTGCGGGGGATGGAAGCCGCTGAGCGGGGGCTGCCGCCGGTGATCAAACAGATCCGGGGCGGCCAGGCGGTGATCGAAGCGCTGTTTCACTTGCGGCATTACTGGGAGCACGGGGACGGAAGCATCCCGCCCGGGCAAGCTGAAAGTTATCACCATAACCTGGCCATCTACGGCTGGGATGTCGCCGATGCCTACACCCGCACTGTCGGGCAGGCGGTAACGGCGCTGAACGCCCCCTCTGGGGTACTGGCCGCGGTGTCACTCAAGGTGCGCCACGATGACGACCGCGCCATGCTCATCACGTTGCGGGGCCCGCAGGCCCAGCAGCCGGGCAATACGACCACGATGGTCGACGCGGCGAGCTGGCTGGGTCAGCACGGCGGGATCGACACACTGGTGGTCGCGCTGGGAGCCAATAACGCCCTGTCCTCGGTGGTGCGGCTCCGGCTGGTCTGGAGCGATCACCCTGACCAGTCACCCACGGTGTCTACCCCCACCGATTTCGACGCCGACCTTCATGAGCTGGTTCAGCGCATCAAAGTGATCAACGCTCGCCGGGTCATCTGGGCGACGGTCCCGCATGTGACCGTCGCGCCCATCGCCCGGGGGATCGAAGGCAAGCCACCCGGGCAGCGCTACTTCGGGCGCTATATCCACCCGTGGATCGATGAGCGTGATTTCCTGCCAGCGTTCCACCCATCATTGACCGCGCACCAGGCGTGGGCGATCGATGCGGCCATCGACCAATACAACTACTCGATCAAAAAAGTTGTTTATCAGGCCCGCACCGGCCAGCCCGGCCGGGACTGGCTGATCCTGGATTTGTGCGGGCTGCTTGACCGGCTGGCGTTCCGCCGCTACATCAACGACCCGACCAGCCAGCCCTCCTGGTGGTCGCGCAAGAGTTACGCCCTTCCGGATGCGCTGGCCGCGCTGACGCCCACCCCGGACACCCGGTTCTTCCTCGCCGATTCCTCCGGGCGGACCCAGGGCGGGTTGTTCTCGCTCGATGGGGTGCACCCCACCACCATCGGCTACGCGATCCTGGCCGACGAGGTCCTGAAAACCATCGACCACGCCACCGGGGTAGAAAAACCGCGCCAGATCGACTTCGCCCGGTACATCAACGCGGACACTCTGATCCTTCACCCGCCCAGCTCGCTGGCCGGGGATTTGCGGCCGATAGCGCAGATCAACACCATCATCGACGTCGCCCAGACATTGCTCCGCCAGCCCCGCCTCTGACAGCTGGCTCAGGTTATCGCCCGGGCAGGGCATCCCGTATCCGCCGGATCGCCTCGGCGTTGGCCTTCGGATCCTTGCCCAGGGCCCGTACCTCGCCGACGATGCGGTCGATGTGGTCGAGCGCCGCATGCTCCTTGGCCGCCGCGATCTGCTCAGCGAGCTTGCGGAGCTGATCCAGCGCGTGAGTGTCCGCCTCACTGAGATCGTGCCGGGGCTGGCACCGGGCTAACACATCGACGGCCTCGATGAGTCGGCCAAGCTGGCGGCCGTAGCTGGCCACCTGGGTGATGATTCGGTACTCCAGCTCCGGGTCACCGGCGCGGGTGGCATTGATGTTGAACAGGCCGAGCTGACCGCCGATCGAGGGCACGATATCCTGGGTCACGTCTCCGGAGAGCGGCGCCCGCAGGCAAACATCGACAGCCACGCCTGCCACGGATTCACTGGCTGAAAGCTACGGTGATCCTCAGGCATGCTCCGGCTCTCCCTCGCGCGATCGGCCGCGCCAAGGACCAGTATCCGCCACAGCACCGTCGCGCATCGCGCCAAATGGAACCCGGATGGCGGCCTGGTCTTTTGTGAAGTCCGGGGCACCGCGCGGTGCATGGGAGACTGATCAATATATCCGGGCTGGCTCCCGCGTTCCAGGGAAGCGACGCGGTCCGCGCTGGGGTGCTCACTCGTAACCAGCTCCGTGGCGCGCCGCGCGGTGCGGCTCGCACAGA
>DASTBN010000655.1:0-4010 GCA_035712045.1 Pseudonocardiaceae bacterium | reverse complement strand
GGGCCAGCAATGACGGTTTCGCGGCGGGGGTCAACGCCGGACTCACTGCGGCCTCTGGTTGCGATGTCCTCGTGCTCAACCCGGACATCCGGCTCGATCCCGGGTCGGTCGCCGCGCTGCGCGAGAGCCTTCTGCGGCCGGGCACCGGTATCACCGGTATCACAGTGCCCCGGCTGCTCGACGCCGAAGGGCAGGTGCACCCCTCGCTGCGGCGGCGGCCAAGCGTGCCGCGCGCGTTCGCGGCCGCGTTGCTGGGCGGCACCCGGGCCGGGCGGGTACCCGCGCTAGGGGAGCTCATCATCGATCCCGCGCCGTACCTGCGGGGTGGCGTGGCGGCATGGGCCACCGGTGCCGCCTGGCTGATCTCGGCCGACTGTATCGCGATGGTAGGCCACCTGGACGAACGATACTTCCTCTACTCCGAGGAAACCGAGTACATGCTGCGCGCGGCGGATCATGGTTTCGTAGTGCGGCTGGCGCCGGCCGCGGTGGCCATCCACCTGGGCGGCGCGCAGACACGCTCGCCATCGCTGTGGGCGCTGTCGGTGACCAACCAGGTGCGGCTGCACCGCGAGCGGCGGGGAATGGCGGCGGCGGGGGCCATGTGGCTCGCGCTCGTCCTCAGCGAGACGCTGCGGTTGATCGCGCACCGTCATGCCGGACGCCGGCGTCATCTGGCCGCGCTGGCCGCGCTGGCCCGGATGCGGCGGTGGCCGCAGCGGCCGACAGCCGGCGCCGAGCCAGTGATGGCGCGGCCAGGGTATCTGTGCTTCTCCGCTCAGGATTGGTGGTACCACAACCGGGCCCACTCCGATTTCCAGCTCATGCGCGAGATCGCCCGGCACCGCCGGGTCCTCGTGGTGAACAGCATCGGGCTGCGGATGCCGTTACCGGGCCGCAGCACTCATGTCGCCCGCCGTATCCTGCGCAAGCTCCGCAGCGTCGCGAAGCTGGTCCGCCGACCGGTGCCGGGCCTGCCGGAGTACTACGTGATGAGCCCGCTTCCATTGCCGCTTTATCACATTCGCGGGCTCCGCGCCCTGAGCGCGATTCTGGTGCGCGCCCAGGTACGAGCGGTGTGCCTGGCGCTCGGGATGCGGGCTCCGGTGATCATCACGACCATGCCGACGGCCTGGGATGTGGTCCGCCCCATGCGGCGGCACTCGCTGATGTACAACCGATCCGACCGTCACTCCGAGTTTCCCGAGGCGGATCGCGCCACCATCGAGGGCCTGGAGCGCGAGCTGCTGTGCAGCGCCGACCGCGTGCTCTACGCCAGCCGATCCCTGCTGGCCAGTGAGCGGGCGCTGACCGGCGAGCGGGCCCATTTCCTGGATCACGGTGTCGACATCGGGCATTTCCGGCGCCGGGACGCTGCCGAGCTCCCGGCCGATCTGGCGCGGATCCCCGAACCCCGGGTGGGCTTCTTCGGCGCCCTCGACGGCTTCTTGGTCGACTTCGGCCTGCTCGAACGCGTCGCCGCTGAGCTGCCTGAGGTGTCACTGGTGCTGATCGGTGACGCGACACACCCAATGGACCGGTTCGAGAAATACCCCAACGTCCACTGGCTGGGTTTCCGGCCCTACGAGCAGATCCCGGCCTACGGTTCCGGATTCGCGGTCGGGATCATGCCGTGGCTGGACAACCCGTGGATCGCGCACGCGAACCCGATCAAGCTCAAGGAGTACCTCGCGCTGGGCCTTCCGGTGGTCAGCACTCCGTTCGCCGAGATCGCCCATTACGCCGATCGGGTCAGCGTCGCGGCACCAGCCGATTTCGTCGCCGCGATCCGCTCGGCTCTCGCCGGCGGGGGCGCCGGAACCCCCCAGAGCCGCCGGGACTCAGTGCTGGGCGCGTCTTGGGTTGCCCGTTCCGCCGAGCTCATCGAGCTGGCCGAGGGACAGCAGCCGAGTGATTCTAAGCCGGTGCGCCCATGAGGCGTTGGCGCCACGCACTGGTGATCTCCGCTGTCGGCCTGGCCGCGGTGGCAGGCACCCAGATTCTCACTCCCGACGTTCACTGGGTCCCAGCACATGGCGACAACGTCGCCCCCGGCGGGCCGGCGAAGCCAGGCTTGCCGATGATGGTGCCGGATGCTGGGGGGCCGGGTTATTACGCGGGGTTTTCCACGACGAAGCAGGCGGGGTGGGCCGATCCGAAGTTCTTCCCGATCGGGGTGTGGTTTGAGTCGGTGATCGGTCAGAGCGACATCGACATGGACAAGGCCGCCGGGCTCAACACCTACGTGGAACTCACCGACAACAGCGACCTGCCGCTGATCCGCGCGAACGGCATGTTCGCCATCCCCAGCAAACCACTCCCCGGCTACGGGCCCGAGACCGTCGCCTGGCTCATCACCGACGAGGCCGACCTGTCCTACGGCGCCGGCTCAGACCCCTGGACCGGACCCGGCGACGGAAGCAGCTGCGTCCCCCCTCAGGACCAGAACGGCCAATGCGGCTACACCGTGATGCAAACCCTGGCCGACCAGCTCCCCAAAGACGGGCGGCCCCGCTACGCCAACTTCGGGAAAGGCGTCCTGGAATTCGAGAGCGACGACCAGGCCCAGAAATTCGTCAACGGCTACACCGACATCACCTCAGCCGACCTCTACTACTACACCGACCCGTTCGAGCCACCCGGGCGGCAGCTCGCCGCCTACTACGGCACCGTGATCGACCGGCTGCGCAAACTCGACATGGCAGACGGAAAACAGCAGCCGATCTGGGCGTTCGTCGAACTGGGCCACCCCTTCACCGACAACACCGCCCCCACCATCACCGGCGACCAGCTCACCGGAGCCGTCTGGAACTCCATCATCCACGAAGCACGCGGAGTCATCTACTTCAACCACAACTTCGGCGGCCCCTGCTTCAGCTTCCAGGTCCTCCGCGAGCAATGCGGCGACGCCATCCGCCCCACCGTCACCGAAATCAACCACCAAATCACCGAACTAGCCCCCATCCTGAACACCCAATCCTACCAATGGACCTTCAACCCCGCCCTCGACACCATGCTCAAACAACACGACGGATCCCTCTACATCTTCGCCATGACCGGGCCAAACACCCCCACCGGAACCCACACACTCACCCTCCCCCCAGGAATCCACGCCACCCACGCCCAAGTACTCTACGAAAACCGCGAAATACCCATCACACCCACCGGCATCACCGACACCTTCACCACCGAAAACCAGCACCACATCTACCGCATCACACCGTAACCACCCCGGCACCGTCATTCTCTGGGCGGCTTGCTGCAATCCCCTCCTCAACCGCCGGCTTCCTCGCGTTCACCTTCAGCGGGCAGCGTCCCTACCAGCCGAGGGCCGTCAACAGCCAGAGAGGACGCCTCACATGGCGACCAGCTATTCGAGACGGATACGCGGTGGCGCGCTGAGCGTCATGGCCGCCAGCATCACGCTAAGCACCTCCGTGCTGCCGGCCAACGGTAATGCTGATGTAGATCACATTGGGACGGGCTGGCGAGTCGAACGGGCCGTATTCGAGATGGCTGATCAACACGAACTCGGCGCATCGGAATTACCGCCTCACAATGAGCACGCGAGCGACCCACCGAACGTCACTGCCCCCTACGTTGTCCCGCCGTTTCTCCGATGGTTCCTGCGGGAGATGTTGCGTTGGACCCGCGCCCACCCCAGGGTCACGCCGCCGCCGGCGGCCCCGCCGTCCCCGCTAGCGAGCCCGCCGCCTTCCCCAGATCCTTCCCCCTCGCCGGATCTCTCCCCCGCGCCCTCCCCAGAGCCCTCCCCCGCGCCCACGCCAGATCCCTCCCCCACACTCACGCCCACGCCAGATCCCTCCCCCACGCCATCTCCAGCTCCCTCCCCGAGCGCGCCACTGGCGCTGGATCTGCCGATGGTGCCGGATGCTGGGGGGCCGGGTTATTACGCGGGGTTTTCCACGACGAAGCAGGCGGGGTGGGCCGATCCGAAGTTCTTCCCGATCGGGGTGTGGTTTGAGTCGGTGATCGGTCAGAGCGACATC
>DASTBN010000654.1:0-2219 GCA_035712045.1 Pseudonocardiaceae bacterium | reverse complement strand
GGCGACAACGTCGGCGACTGCGCCGGCATGGCCGCCGACCTGTTCGAGTCTTACGCCGTCACCCTGGTCGCGGCGCTCATCCTGGGCACCGCCGCGTTCGGCCTCAAAGGCCTGCTGTTCCCGCTGATTGTCCCCGCGATCGGGGTGGTCACCGCGGTGATCGGGGTGTACGTCACCCGGGCCCGGGCCGGTGAGCCGGGCCTGCGGGCGATCAACCGCTCCTTCTACATCTCGGCGGGGATCTCCGCGGTGGCCTGCACTGCGGCCGCCTTCCTGTACCTGCCCAACAGCTTCAGCGGGCTCACTGGCATCACCCAGATCGACGGCCAGGCCCTCAGCCAGATCAGCGGCAGCCCCGCGATCACCGCTGCGGTCGCGGTCATCATCGGGATCGTGCTGGCCGGGATAATCCTGTGGCTCACTGGCTACTTCACCGGGACCGAGCACCGGCCGGTCCGCGACGTCGGCGCCAGCTCGCTCACCGGGGCCGCCACGGTCATCCTGTCCGGGATCTCGATCGGCTTCGAGTCGGCGGTCTACACCGCGCTGGTGATCGGTGGCGCGGTGTACGCGGCGTCCCTGCTCTCCGGGTCGGTCACCGTGGCGCTGTTCGCGATCGCGCTGGCCGGAACGGGGCTGCTCACCACCGTCGGCGTGATCGTGGCGATGGACACCTTCGGCCCGGTCAGCGACAACGCCCAGGGCATCGCCGAGATGTCCGGGGACGTCGAGGGCGCGGGAGTCGGCATCCTCACCGAGCTCGACGCGGTCGGCAACACCACCAAGGCGATCACCAAGGGCATCGCGATCGCCACCGCCGTGCTCGCCGCGACCGCCCTGTTCGGCTCCTACCGGGACGCGATTCTCTCCGCCGCCGCGAACCTCAACCTGGCTGAGAAGTTCAACGTCTCGGTGCCCAACGTCCTGGTCGGCCTGACCATCGGTGCCGCCGTGGTGTTCATGTTCTCCGGCCTGGCGATCAACGCGGTGTCCCGGGCCGCCGGGGCCGTCGTCTACGAGGTGCGCCGCCAGTTCCGGGAGCACCCCGGGATCATGGACTACTCGGAACGGCCCGAATACGGCAAGGTCGTCGACATCTGCACCAAGGATTCGCTGCGGGAACTCGCCACCCCGGGCCTGCTGGCGGTGCTGGCCCCGATCGCGGTGGGCTTCGGGCTCGGTGTGGGCCCGCTGGCGGGGTACCTGGCCGGCGCGATCATCACCGGCACCCTGATGGCCATCTTCCTGGCCAACTCCGGCGGTGCCTGGGACAACGGCAAGAAGCTCATCGAGGACGGCAACTACGGCGGCAAAGGCTCCGCCGCGCACGCCGCAACCGTCATCGGTGACACCGTCGGCGACCCGTTCAAGGACACCGCGGGGCCCGCGATCAACCCGCTGATCAAGGTGATGAACCTGGTCTCAGTCTTGATCGCGCCGGCGATTGTAACGATTTCGGCCATGCCCAACGCGTCATCCCTGCGGGTCGGCATCGCTGCGGTTGCGGTTGCGGTTATCGTGGTCGCGGTGGTGGTGTCCAAGCGACGCTCCACCTCGCTCGTGGACGCGGAGCCGGCCCAGGTCACCGCGTGAGGGGGGACCCGTGTCCCCGATCAAGGAGAAAACGTGTCGTTACTTCGTGTCGGCGTCAGCGCCGGTGTGGTATTGAGTCTGGGCCTGGCGGTGACTGGATGCGGCTCGGGCGCCAAGCCCGAGACCACACCAGGGGCCGTCGCCCTGCAAGGTTCTGACCCGGTGGCCTGGGCGGGCGCGTTCTGCACCGGCCTCGGGGATGTGCTGGGCGGACTGGCCACGGCCGCGCAGTCAGGTTCCTCGCCGCAGAGCCAGAAAGACGGGGTGCTCGCCTTCTCTGACGTCATGCAGAAGGCGTTCACCAGCACCGCGCAGAAGCTTGAGCAACTCGGCCCGCCGAAGATCACCGATGGCCAGAAGGCCCAGGACGCCGCAGTGGGTTACTTCCACACCGCTGCGGGGACGGTCAGCGAGCAGCGCGCCAAGCTCGCCGCGCTGGACGTCAATGACCCGGACTTCACGAAGAAGGCGGCCACCCTCACCGGTCCCGATCTCAGCGCGGCTAGCGCCCAGATGCAGGGCCTGACCACCAACAAAGATCTGGCTCCGGCTTTCAGTAACGCCCCGGAGTGCAAGCACCTCGGCGATGTCGCGAACGGCAAGTAAGCCGGTATAGCGCTGGTCGT
>DASTBN010000653.1:0-2576 GCA_035712045.1 Pseudonocardiaceae bacterium | reverse complement strand
CTCGGTGTCGAGGTGTTCGTCGTGCTGCCCTTCACCGTCGAGCTCTCCCGGATGCCGGCTGATGAGTTCGTCCACACCGTGCTCGTCGAGCGCCTGCACGTGGCGGATGTCGTCGTGGGGGACAACTTCACCTTCGGGCATAGGGCGGCTGGCAACATCGAGCTGCTCCGGAAGCTGGGCCGGCGTTTCGGCTTCACGGCCGAAGGCGTGGGGCTGCTGTCCCAGGGTGAGCTGACGTTCTCCTCCACCTACATCCGCTCCTGCATCGACGCCGGGGACGTGGCGGCCGCCGCGACCGCGCTGGGCCGCCCGCACCGGCTGGAGGGGATCGTGATCCGCGGCGACCAGCGCGGCCGGAGCCTGGGATACCCGACCGCGAACCTCTCAACTCCCCGGCACGCCGCGATCCCTGCCGACGGGGTGTACGCCTGCCGGTTCGTCCACCGAGGCCAGGAGCTGGCGGCGGCGGTCTCGATCGGCACGAACCCGACGTTCTCCGGCCGGGAACGCCGGGTAGAGGCCTACGTGCTGGATCTTGACGAGGACTTCTACGGCGAGCGGGTGGCCCTGGACTTCGTCGAGCGGCTGCGCGGGATGCGGCGCTTCGATACCCCCGGGCAGCTGGTGACCCAGATCGACGACGATGTCGCGCGGACCCGCGACGTGTTCGGCCGCGCCCCCGACTAGCGGGCGGGGACAACGGGGCGAGCGTCAATCCCGGTCCCCAGCGGCCATTCTAGCTGGCATTATGCCAGTACGGGGCACAGAAGGGGAGTCTGGTGGAGGAGGATCTCGTCGTCGCGCGCAACGTCGCCCTCCAGAGGGAATGGTACGGAGAATCACTCGGCGACCGGGTACGCCGGCTCGTGGTCGCATTCGATTGTTCCCAGGCGCAGCTGGCTGAGGTACTGGGGCTGAGCGCGCCCATGCTCAGCCAGCTGATGAGCGGCCGACGGGCGAAGATCGGTAATCCGGCGGTGCTGGTCCGGATGGTGATGCTGGAGCGGCGGGTCCTCACCCCGGAGGTCGCCTCCGGTGATCCGGAGGCGATCCGGGCCGCGCTGGAGCAGGTACGTGACTCGCGGCCTACGCTGAGCCGGGACACCTTGCCGGTCGGGGAGCGTGATGACGAGACGCTCGTCGAGGCGCTGCGCGCGGTGGCCTCACCTCCTGAGCTGGCCACTGCGGCCCGCCTGCTGCGTGAGGAGCTTCCGCTGCTGGCCCAGATGATGCGCCGTGCGGCCGATTCCGGCCAGGCGGAAGCGGCCGGTGACGGGATCAGCGGCGATAGCGATACCGGATGATCCAGGGCGGCGCCGGGGGCTGCCTGGTGAGCTGGTAGCCTCATCGGGAATCCGGCTGCGGTCCGTGGCGGCCGGTCGAAGCACGCTATTGCCGCGTGATCCGCGGCCCGCACGGTACGACACGACAGGAGAAGATCAACCCGTGGCGCTGTCCACCGCACAGAAGAGTGAGATCCTGGCTGAGTACGGGCTGAGCAAGGGGGACACCGGATCCCCGGAAGCCCAGGTGGCCCTGCTGACCAAGCGGATCGTGGATCTCACCGAGCACCTCAAGCAGCACAAGCATGATCACCACTCCCGGCGCGGCCTGCTGCTCATGGTCGGTCGGCGCCGTAACCTACTGAACTACCTGGCCAAGGTCGACATCGGGCGCTACCGATCTCTGATCGAGCGTCTCGGCCTGCGCCGCTGAGGCACAACCACACATCGCGGCACGAGCCGACTCGTCACCGTCGTCGGGACCGTCCCGCCGGTCCTCGGTAGTGGCTCCCGGGAGCGTCATGAGCGCGCTGGCGGGGGCTTCGATCGAAGACCGGCCTGTCGTCCTCACCCCCACGCCGATGGTGCCACTCCTGGCCCGTGTCGCGAGGAGGAGAACGATGACTAACTCAACGATCACCACCCCCGCGAGTGGCGCCGCTAACCCCGTGCGGGAAAGCGCCGCCGTGCTGGACAACGGTACCTTCGGCACCCGCACCGTGCGGTTCGAGACCGGTCGGCTGGCCCGGCAGGCCGCCGGGTCCGTGGTCGCCTACCTCGACGACGACACCATGGTGCTCTCGGCTACCACGGCGTCCAAGCAGCCCAAAGACCAATTTGACTTCTTCCCGCTGACCGTCGATGTGGAAGAGCGGATGTACGCGGCCGGGCGTATCCCCGGTTCATTCTTCCGCCGCGAGGGTCGCCCGTCCACGGACGCGATCCTGACCTGCCGGCTGATCGACCGCCCGCTGCGCCCCTGCTTCGTCGACGGCCTGCGCAATGAGGTCCAGGTCGTCGTCACCGTGCTGAGCCTGGACCCAGCCGACCCCTACGACGTGCTCGCGATCAACGCCGCCTCCGCGTCCACCCAGCTCGCCGGGCTGCCCTTCGACGGTCCGGTCGGCGCCACCCGGATGGCTCTGGTCAAGACCGAGGCCGGCAGCCAGTGGATCGCTTTCCCGACTTATGAGCAGCTCAGCACCGCGGTGTTCGACATGGTCGTCGCCGGCCGGGTGGTGGGCGAGGGCGCCAGCAGCGACGTAGCGATCATGATGGTGGAGGCGGAAGCCA
>DASTBN010000652.1:0-9821 GCA_035712045.1 Pseudonocardiaceae bacterium | reverse complement strand
CGATGGGACGTACACCGGTCCACAGTGGAACACTAACGCCGCCACGGTCGCCGACTTCGACGGTGATGGACACCAGGACATCTTCATCGGCAACTACTTTCCCGACGGCCCGGTTCTCGATGACCGGGTCAACGGCGGCGTGACGATGAACCTATCGATGTCGCACGCCCGCAACAGCGGCGAGAAGTACATTTTCCGCTGGATCGGGGCCACTTCGGGCGAGCATCTCTCAGCCACCTTCGAGAAACTCGATAGCGCGATCTTCGGTGTCGCGCAGTACGGTTGGACCTTGGCCGTCAGCGCCACGGATGTCGATGGCGATGGCCTGCCCGAGCTGTATATCGCCAACGACTTCGGCCCGGATCGGCTACTATACAACCGGTCCACACCAGGGCACGTCAAGTTCTCCGAGGTGAAAGGCGTCCGGACGCCACTGACTCCGAAGTCCAAGGTAATCGGCAACGACTCCTTCAAGGGCATGGGAGTCGATTTCGCTGACCTCAACCACGACGGCCTTTATGACATATTCGTCAGCAACATCACCACGTCATTCGGCATCCAGGAAAGCAACTTCCAATGGATGAACACCGCCAAAGACCAAGCCGACCTACGTAAGAGGCTGCAGGCGGGCGAGGCGCCGTGGCAGGATCGTAGCGCGCAGGACGGGACCGCCTGGTCCGGCTGGGGCTGGGATGTCAAGATCGCCGACTTCGACAACAGCGGCGATCCGGCGATCGTTCAGGCGACCGGGTTCGTCAAGGGACAGGTCAACCGATGGCCGCAGTTGCAGGAACTCGCGACGGCGAACGACGCCCTGCTCGCACACACGATCTGGTGGCCGAACGTCCGAGCTGGTGACGACATCGGGGGCGACCAGAAACTGCACTTCTTCGCCAGGAGCCCGGAAGGCCGCTACGCCGACCTCGCGGACAAGCTCGGTCTGGCGGTTCCGGTGCCGACCAGGGGCATCGCGACTGGCGACGCCGACGGTGACGGCAGGGTGGATTTCGCGGTCGCGAGGCAATTCGCCGAACCCGTCTTTTACCACAACACCAGCCCCGATCCCGGCGACTTCCTCGGCCTGCGACTGACCTACGACACCCCGACATCCGAGGGGCCGATGCCAGCCCCTGGTTCTCCGGTGATCGGCGCCGAGGTCACCGTGCGGACCGCCGATGGACGCCAGTTCATTGACCGAGTCGACGGCGGCAGCGGGCACTCGGGCAAGCGCAGCCACGAGGTGCACATCGGATTGGGCAAGCACGTCCCCGGGCCAGTGCAGGTGCATCTGCAATGGCGCGACCGCACCGGTCAGCTGCGTCAGCAAGACCTTCAGATGAGCACCGGCTGGCATGCGCTCCGGCTGGGTGCCCAGGCCCAGGAGAGGTGAAGGACATGACAGTGCAAGCCGTACCACGTCACGATCCAAAAATCATCACGGCCCTGCGCCGGTTCGCCATCTCGATCTCGATCTTCAACATCGTCGGGTACGCATTCCTCGGTTTCGAGCAACCATGGTTGTGGCCCTTCGTCGCGCTGGCCACCGCCTATACCGTGGAGATTGCGTTGGAGATCATCGGCGCCAGGATGGAAGGACGTTCGCCGAGATTCAGCGGCAACGGGATACGGGGGTTCGTCGAGTTTCTATACCCCGCGCACATCACCGGCCTCGCGCTAAACATGCTGATCTATGTCAACGACCGGATTCTTGTGATGATATTCGGCGTGGTCATCGCGGTGAGTGCCAAGTGGGTGCTGCGGGCACCGGTGCGCGGCAAGCTGCGGCATTTCATGAACCCGTCGAACCTCGGTATCGCGATGATCCTGCTGTTGTTTCCCTGGGCCAGCATCGTGCCGCCGTATCATTTCACCGAGCACGTGGACACCTGGATCGGCTGGCTTATCGTGGCGATCATCGTGGTATCCGGCAGCGTTCTCAACGCGATGCTCACCGGCCGGATGTGGCTGATCGCGGGCTGGCTCAGCGTCTTCGTCCTGCAGGCGGTCTTCCGTGGCGTCGTGCTCGGCACCTCAATCCCCGCCGCGCTGGGCATGATGACCGGCGTGGCATTCGTGCTCTTCACCAACTATATGATCTCCGATCCTGGCACCACCCCGTCGCGACCAGCCTCGCAGTTCTCGTTCGGCGCCGGCATCGCGGTGATCTACGGGTTCTTCATGGTCGCGCACATCGCGTATGGGCTCTTCTTTGCCACCGCCACCGTGTGCCTTATTCGTGGCTTGTTCCTGTGGTCGCTGCACTTCTCCAATAAGGCTCGTGAGCAATTCGAGGCACAGCAACGCCGTGCGGCCGAAGCCGAACTTTCACCGGTCCGAGTGGCAGTGTGAAACATGACGCTCTTACATCACGCACGGCAAGTGCCCCCAGGGCCCTCCCGCAGGGAAACCATCAGCCTGCTGCGGAAGCTGGCCGCAGACCGGCTCACGCTGATGACATCCATCGCCGAGAAATACGGTGATGCGGTTCGGATGGCCATCGGACCCAAGACGCTCTACTTCTTCAACCATCCAGAGCACGCCAAGCACGTATTGGCCGACAACAGTGCCAACTACCGCAAGGGAACCGGTTACGTGGAAGCCCGCCGTGCGCTCGGCGACGGGCTGCTGACCAGTGACGGCGCGCTGTGGCGCGAGCAGCGCAGGCTGATCCAGCCGGTGTTCCAGCACAAGCGCATCGCCGCGCAGGCCGACGTCATCGTGGCGGAGGTCAGCGCGCTGGTGGCTCGCCTGCGGTCACAGGCGGGCCAGGGCCCCACCGATCTCTTCGCGGAGCTAACCAAGTTCACCCTCAACGTGCTGGGGCGCACCCTGCTCGATGCCGACCTCAGCGCGTTCGACTCCGTTGGGCATTCCTTCGAAGCTGTGCAGGACCAGGCGATGTTCGAGATGGAGTCGATGGGCATGGTGCCGATGTGGCTGCCGCTGGCCAGGCAGCGGCGGTTCCGCCGGGCCCGCCAGGACCTCTACGCAATAGTCGACCAGCTGGTGGTGGACCGGCTCACAGACCCTCGCGGCCTTGGTGATGACGTGCTATCTCAGCTGATTGAGTTCACCCGCCGGGAAAGTGACCCTCAGGTCAGCCGACGGCGACTACGTGACGAGTTGATCACCCTGTTGCTGGCCGGGCACGAAACCACGGCAAGCACTGTGGGGTGGGCCCTGTATCTGATCGACCAGTATCCTGAGGTGGCGGCCAGGCTGCACGCCGAGGCGGTGGAGGTGTTGGGTGACCGGCCACCGGTCAATGACGATCTGCGCAAGCTGAGATATACGGCGATGGTGCTGCATGAAAGCATGCGGCTGTACCCGCCGGTGTGGATACTGACCCGGCGGGCAACCGACGCGGATGAGATCGGCGGCTACCATGTGCCTGCCGGCGCCGATGTCCTGATCTGCCCCTTCACGCTTCATCGGCACCCGGACTTCTGGGATGCACCGGAGCGCTTCGATCCGGACCGGTTCGACCCGGACCGGCACGCGAACCGGCCCAGGTACGCCTACCTCCCGTTCGGGGCCGGGCCGCGCTTCTGCGTTGGCAGCCACCTCGGCCTCATGGAAGCCACCTTCGTGGTCGCCATGATCGCTCGTGAGTTCCGGCTGAGCCTAGCGCCGGGTCACGATGTGGTTGCCGAGCCGATGCTGTCGCTGCGCATCCGCAGCGGGCTGCCGATGATCGTGCGTCCGGCGGTGGCACCCGACTCCCGCCCTACCTGACAACGACCGACCAGCGACGGTACTGGAAATTTTCGGCGTGATCGTGGTCGCGCACTGGGCCGAACACATTGCCCAGGCCGTGCAGATCTTTGCGTTGCTAGCCCCAAGTTTCTAGCCCCAAGTTTCGTGATCTTGGGAGCTGTGTGCCGGGGTTGATCTGGGGTTTTTGCTGGTGATGGTGGTTGTGTTCTGTCTACTTCAGGCTCAGCGGGATGGGGGCGTTGATGAGGTCGAAGGCGCGTTGCTGGGTGGGTGTGGGGGTGGCGATCTTGTCGAAAGTGGCGTGGCTGAGGGTGATGGTGTTGCGGCGAGGGTGGCCATGTGCTCGAGCAGGCCGCGGAAGCTGTGCGGTGGGGCGCCGGTGTCGCCGGTGTGGCGGGCGGCCTTGCGTTCGGCGCTGTGCGATCGGGTGGCGGGGGCGATGGGGTTCTCGCGGGTGGGCGGCGCTTCGTCAGTGTAGGTCAGCTCGGCGAGCGCGTGGCGCAGGTGCCAGCTCAGGTAGGCGGCGAGCATGCGGATCAGGACGTGGGCGCGGACCCGGCCGGGGAGGTAGTGGTGGATGGGGCGCAGGTTCAGGTCGTCGGTCTTGAGACTGCGGAAGTCGCGTTCGACGTGGGCGAGGTTCTTGTGGGCGAGGACGGTGGCGGGCGCGTCGAGTTTGGCGGCGGGCACGGGGGTGCGGAGCACGGAGATGCCATCGAGTGCGGCCTCGGCGGTGATCTGGTCAGCCCGCCGGGTGAGAGTCAGGCTGGTGTCGGTGATGGCCAGGTCGAAGTGCTTGGCCACCGTGAACTTGTTGATCAGTTTGCCGACTTTGAGGCCGATCTGGTCGGTCCCGGCCAGCCGCCCCTCGGTGACAGCGGTCACGAGGGGGGCGAGCAGGGCCTCGGTGGCGGCCAGCAGCTCCTCGCGGGTGCGGACGCGGTCGGCGGCCAGAATCGGATTACGGCAGGCGATCAGCCGCTCGCCGGGGTAGTCCGGGTGGGTGATCTCGGCCAGGTCCTGCTGGCCGGACAGGGATAGCTGTAACGGTCCGTCCCCGGCGGCGAGCTTGGCGATCACGGGGGCGCGCAGGCAGGTGATCCAGCTCAGCCCGCCGAGGTCTTTCAGGGCCTCGCTCCGCGCCGAGGTGATCATCCCCCGGTCGCCGACCATGGTCAACTCACGCAGCCCGAAGCGCTCCCGGACCAGGTGCACGGCCTCGGTGAACGCGGCGGGGTCGGCGGTGTTACCCGGGAACACCCGGATCGCCACCGGCCGCCCCTCGGGGTCGGTGAGCAGCCCGTACTCCACCCGCAGCGTGCCCTTGCGCCCGTCCGGGAGTAGCCCCGGGCGGCTAGAAGGCTAGGGCCGACGAAGTCGGTTTGATTGAGTCAAAGTTGCGGATGTCCACGGCGCGCCCCTGCACGGCCTGCTCCGTGAGCCTGGCGCGCAGGCGATCGTCGAGAACAAGATCGAGCGTGTTGCCGATCCCGGTCTACGCGATCTTGCGGCACCGTTAGACTGCGGAGCGCACTTGCTCGGTGGTCTGGTGCGGGGCAGTCGGCCGTACGTCGAGCAGTGCGAGCAACACCGGGGGGTCAATAGTGCGCATTGGCCGCAGGTGTACCTCGGGTAGGCGTGCGGTGATGCCTGGCCGCAGGGTGCTCGGTCCGTGCGATCCGATGAGTGGGATCTGGCCGGTGTCTTCGTGGGTGTCTGTGGGCACCGAGTGGGCCATCAGGTGCCAGGTGCCTGGCGGTGCGTTGGGCAGCATGTAGGGCCCCGGCTGATCGAGCATCACGTACCGGGCCGGGGAACCCCGCAGTATCCGGTCGGGAAACAGTCCGACGAAGATCGGCCGCAGCGTTCCGGTTAGCGGTGCTGAGACGTGCCCGCACACGGCTGAGACCGGAGTCCGCACAAGGTGTTGGTCGTCTGTGGGTGGCTCGGTGGGTGCGCGGCCAAGTTGGCGGTAGGTGATCGGCGAGACGCCGACGCTGCTATGAAACCGCGAGCTAAATGTGCCGACGCTGTTGTAGCCGACCTGGTAGCTGATGTCCGCGACGGTCCATGACGTCGACAGCAGCAGTCTTTTGGCCTCCTCTAGCCGTATCGCCGAAAGGAATCGTCCCGGTGACACTCCCGTGACTTGCTGGAAGATCCGCGAGAAGTAGAATTTGCTGAAGATCGCAGATCGGGCCAAGTCGTCAATGGTGACTTTCTCAGCGAAGCGCTGTCGCATGGTTTCGATGGCTCGCTCGACAGCTCGCACCAGAATCTCATCCATAGCGATACCTTTTTAATGCATTCCGCACCGAGTATTTTCTGTGCGAATATTACGGTTATTTTTGCGTCGCCCTCAAGTGTTCTTGTCATTGATGTTCGTGACTGTATCTCGAACCTGACATGAAGTCTTCACGTCTGACATTCCTTTGTCTTGTGGCTGCCATTCGGCACCCCGCCGCCTGCCGACGCGCTCGTCGGCTCGGTCAGTGGCCACCCCAGTCGCACGGCTATCGCGGCCACTGCGGACATGGTCGACGGGGTAGAGGGCCGGACGTTTGGCCCAGTCCCAGTCACTCCGGCTGACCAGCAATACCGGGACCTGATTAGCGGCGTGAATCAGCGGTTCATCGGCAAACCTGAATCCGTGCAACTGGTCGACTCGCCGAACCAGGTTGAGAGCATCGTGCAGCGCGCTGTCACGAGTGGCAAGCGAATCACTGTCCGCAGCGGTGGACACTTCCTGGCGTTTGCTACTCGGTGGACGTTGGCGGTCATGTCAGTGGTGGCGGCTGGGGCATGTTGTGCCGTCAATACGGCCTGATTATTGACCACTTGTACGCCGTGGAGGTGGTCGTGGTAGACGCGACGGGCAAGGCCAGAACAGTGGTGGCCACCCGCGAGAGGAATGACCCGAACCGAGACTTGTGGTGGGCACGCACTGGGGGTGGCGGCAATAGTTTTGGGGTCGTCACCCGCTACTGGTCCTCCATTCAACTGCCAACCACCTGAGAGAACAGTGGCGGCGGTCCAGGATCGGTCAAGAGTGTGCGCTGCTGATCGAGAACTCGGCGCGCGCGATGTCCTCAAGCGTGCGCTGGTGAGTGTCTGGCGCCGTTCGCAGGAAGATAGCGAGAGCAATGAGCAACGGCACTGCGCCGATGAGCGCGGTCATCGCTAGTGACGGCGTGCTCACCGCGGCAAGCACAGCGGCCAGCACCACCACGCCACCCAGCTTTGTCATGCCAGCGACCAGACCCGCACCGCGTGACCTGATCCGGGTCGGGTAGATCTCCGAACCGTAGGCGGTGACCGCGGCCGTCACCGAGCTGATACCCGCCAACGGGATTACCAGCAATACGGACAATAGTATCTTGTCGTGCGCCAAGGAGTCGCCGAAGATGGCGAACACCAGTACCGCTAGCGCGGTAAGCGCGGAAAACAATATGATCGTTTTCCTGCTGCTCCAGAATCCGTACAGCAGGGCGACCACGACGGTGACCGGAAGCCCGATCAGCGCGGAGTCGCGTAGCATGTAGTTAGAACTGATTTCGGTGAGTCCGAGCCGTTGCAGGTTTGTCGGCACCCAGAACTGGAAGCCGTAGGTCAGCAGCCCGAGCGCGACCGCGAGCGCGACGACCGCGGCCGTCGATCCCGCGAACGGGCGCCGGAAAAGCTGACCGAAGTTCCCCCGCACATCACTGCCTGCTTCCGGCGGGGATTGCGCGGTAGTCACCACAGCCGCGCCGTACCGCCGCATGATAGTTTCGGCTGCCGTGCTCTGCCCGATGGCGAGCAAGTAGCGAGGCGATTCGGGTATCCACTTGTTTAACAGCAGTAGCAGCACGCCGGTGGGCATGCCGATCAACCACATGATGCGCCAGCTGTACTCCGGGATGAGGGCGCCAGCCAACCAACTGGTGATCACGTACGCGCCGGCGATATCCCCGCCGATGAGCACAATCAGCCAGCCCCGATGGCGTGCGGGTACGGTCTCCGCGATGAGCGAGAACGCGATGGGAAGCATGCCACCAGCTCCGATGCCCATCATCAGGCACATCAGGAGATTCCACTGAAAGCCGGGCATGGTGCCGCAGATGGCTGTAGAGATGAACAGAATGCTGGCGAACATGATCGACGCCCGCCGGCCGATACGGTCACCGAGCCAGCCCCACAGCAACGAGCCGAACGCGGTGCCGGAGATGCCGGCCAGCGGCAGCCAGGTGACCGAGCCATGACCGAGCGGATTAGCCGCGGTCTGGAGCCCGTACTCCTTGGCCACGCCGGGGGCGACGAACGCCAAGGTGGTGGGCTTCATCACGTCGATAGTGATCGCAAGCGCCATCACGACGAGCAGGCC
This sequence comes from Pseudonocardiaceae bacterium, assembly GCA_035712045.1. Classification (GTDB taxonomy): domain Bacteria; phylum Actinomycetota; class Actinomycetes; order Mycobacteriales; family Pseudonocardiaceae. Next base: position 1,741 of record DASTBN010000652.1, on the reverse strand, counting down.
GACGTGCTGCCATCTTAGTTTCGTCTCGTCGAGGGCACGCACCCTGATCTGTGCGGCCTGTCGCCGGATCGATGCGGAACCCCTTGGCAGCAGCCCATATAGGGACAGCACCAAGCCCACGATGATGAGCGCCATACCGATGATCATGGACGTGTCCGCCTGCATGTCGGCCAGCCGGTAGTGCATCGGCCGCGCATTGAAATACATCGGCAGGTGCAGGGCAACGCCGACGACACAGCTCAGCGAGCCAGCCCAGAACGCCAGCGGGTGATGGAATTGGCGCAACCGCTGATCGGGTTCAGCCGTCATCTGATCCTCCATCGAAATAATCAGCTTTACCATACCGCTGATTCCAGGCCGACCCGACAGCGTCGATCATCTTCAATGTCACCGCACTACGGTTGTTCGAAAGTGCTGAGTCCGGCCAGTGGCAAGTATGACGTCTGGCCCGAGCCGGCCGAGCTGGGCGCGGACCGACGACGTCCGCGCGGTGTCTACCACGCGCTTCACCCAGGTATCGTCGCTCGGGCGGCTCCCCGAGGACGAGTGTGATCACGTGCGTCGATGAATACACATAATGCTCGCGTAGGTTCGCGCACGGCCTGACCAAGGCCGACATCAAGGTCGCGGTCCAAAAGCGAGACCATACCTTCATCGGAGGTGCTTCGATGCGTCCCATCACCGAGCAGACCGTCCTGATCACCGGCGCCACCGACGGTCTGGGCCGGGCGCTCGCCCACGATCTGGCCGCCCGTGGCGTGAGGCTGTTACTGCATGGCCGCGACGAGCGGCGCGGACACGCCACACTGGAGGAGATCCGCGCGCAGACCGGTAATCAGCGGCTGAGCTGGTATCGGGCTGACCTGGCCGAACTGGCCCAGGTCCGAGCCCTCGCCACCCAGATCAGCACCGATCACGACCGGCTTGACGCGCTAGTCAGCAACGCGGGTATCGGCTCCACCGTGCCCGGCGGTGGCCGCCGTCAGGAAAGCGCCGACGGCCACGAGCTGCGCTTCGCGGTCAACTACCTGGCCGGATTCGCCCTGATCGAAGCCCTGCTGAGCGGACCAGCAGCGCCCGCCCGCATCGTGCATGTGTCTTCAGCGGGGCAGGCGCCAATCGACTTCGGCGATGTCATGCTCCGCCGCGGCTACAGCGGCGTGCGGGCCTACTGCCAGAGCAAACTCGCCCAAATCATGCACACCTTCGACCTCGCCGCCGCGCTCGCCGATCGGGGGATCACCGCCAACGCCCTGCACCCCGCCACCTACATGCCCACCAAAATCGTCGACAGCCCGATCAGCACCCTCGCCGACGGTGTGCGGGCCACCGCCCGCCTGGTCACCGACCCAGCCCTCGACTCGGTCACCGGACGCTACTTCAACACCACTCGTGAAGCCCGTGCCCACGAGCAGGCCTACGACACCGGCGCCCGCGCGCGGCTGCGAGCGCTATCCCTGCGACTCACCACCAATCCCTGAGTCCTGAAAGAATTGAGTGGAGACCACCGGGCCGTTCATGAGCAGGTTCAGCGGTCACGCAACTGAGACCGCACCAGATCTAATGGCTGCCTCATGGCGAAGTCGATGCTCCAATACTCCGCGCATCGCGGCCGCCCGAGCCAGAACTTCCGCATCGCCGACCGGCCGCATACCTGGCACTGGCCACGTTTATTCACCTCGTGTCGCCTGAGCAAGGCGACCACCCCGGCCAGCAGCCGAATCGCCTGCTCGGAAAGTTC
>DASTBN010000651.1:0-2037 GCA_035712045.1 Pseudonocardiaceae bacterium | reverse complement strand
GCGCTGGCATCGTCGCTTGGTCGCCAGGAAGTGGAGGTATCCGAACCGTCTCGGGCGTCCGCCCGTCGAGGACGCTGTGGTCGTGCTGATCGAGCGCATGGCCCGGGAGAATCCGAGCTGGGGATACCAGAGAATTCAGGGCGAGTTGCTCAAGCTCGGTCACCGCGTGGGAGCGTCAACAGTCCGGCGCGTTCTCCAGCGGTTGCGGATACCGCCCGCGCCGGTCCGGGACACCGGCACGACCTGGCGACAGTTCCTGCGCACCCAGGCGTCGACGACGTTGGCGTGTGACTTCTTTCACGTGGACTGCGCGGTGACGCTGAAGCGGATCTACGTGTTCTTCGTGCTGGAAGTCGGCAACCGCTCGGTGCACCTGCTGGGCGCGACCCCGTACCCGGACGGCAGGTGGACCACCCAGCAGATCCGCAACCTGGTCATGGATCTTGGCGATCGTGTCACCGAGTTCCGGTCGCTCGTCCGCGACCGCGCCAGCCAGTTCACGGAATCATTCGACGCTGTCCTGGCCGATGTGGGCATCCGCGTGGTACGGATTCCTCCTCGTTGCCCGCGGGCGAACTGTTTCGCAGAACGATTCGTACGCACCATCAGAACCGAACTGACCGACCGTGTGCTGATCTTCAACCAGCGCCACCCGCGTACCGTGCTCGCGACGTATGTTCGCCACTACAACGGTCGACGACCCCACCGCAGCTGCGAACTTCGCCCTCCACAACCGACCCACCCCGTAGCGGACCTCACCTATGAACGAATCGAGCGCCGACCGATACTGGGCGGCTTGATCAACGACTACGAACGGGCGGCATGAAGCTACTGCTCAGCATAGATAACAGACTTCTGGAACCCCACAGGCCTCCCGGTAGTTTGCAGCGAAAAATCATTGGTCTGAGCCGTTCGCGCTGGTCAGAAGCTTTTGACCGGGATCCTTGAGCTCGGCACACGAAGATCATCGGCAGGGCCGTGACCTGTGTGAACGTAGACACTCGTTGAAATTCGGCGTTTGTTACCGGGAGGCCCTCTTGCCCGCACATTCTGCGGGCCGGTCACTGATTGCTTCTGGTGCCTTGCTGTTTAGGTGCGGGCGGAGCGGGGGTTGAGCGGATCGACGGTGTCGGGGTTGGGAGGGTTTGGCTGGTATAGGGAGCGGATCGCGGCGTCCAGGACGGCAACCACCGGGACGGCGAGCAGCGCGCCGATGACGCCGATGAGTATGAAACCGGTCGCTACGGGCAGGACCACCGCCAAGGGGTGCAGCCGGACCGCCCGGCCGAGCAGGAGGGGTTGCAGCACGTGGCCCTCCAACTCACCGACCAAGATCAGCACCATCACCACCCAGACCGCAGCCAGCAAGCCCTTGGCCACCAAGGCGATCAGCACCGCGATGACCCCCGTCACAATCGCGCCAGCGAACGGGATGAACGCGCCGAAGAACACCAGCACCGCCAGTGGAACCACCAACGGCACCCCGATCGCCCACAACCCGGACCCGACCACCAGCGCGTCGGTGGCCGCCACCAGGGTGACCGCTCTGGTGTAACTGACCAAAGCCGCGAAAGCCCGCCGGCCGGCCACGTTCACGCGGTCCCGGCCCTTCTGGGGAATCCCCCGCAGCAGGAACTCCCAAATCCTCGCCCCGTCGTAGAGGAAGAAGATCAGAGTGAAGATGGCCAGCAGCGCGCTCGCTGCGATTTCACCCACGGTGCTAGCCACTCCCAGCGCCCCCGAGGTCATCGCGGCCTGGCTGGATCCCACGGCGTGGGCGATGCTGGCGCCCAGGTTGTCCAACTGCGGCACCGCAAGGTGCAGTGGGCTGCGTGCCAGCCAGTCGCGGATCTGCGAGAAGCTCTGCCCCAACTGGGCCTGAAGAGCGGGCAGCCCGGCGAGGAAGGCCACCACCAGCCCGTAGAGCACCCCACCCAGGAGCGCCAGTCCACTCACCACGACCACTGCGGTAGCCAGGCCACGGGGCACCCAGCGCAACCGGGACAGCACGCGCACCGCGGGGGCCAGCAGGGCGGC
>DASTBN010000650.1:0-4638 GCA_035712045.1 Pseudonocardiaceae bacterium | reverse complement strand
GTTCCGACCGGGGGCATCGGCTGCCTTGCTTATAGATTTGACACCATAGCAAGAAGCTGGTGTGCAGATAATGACTCGGTCGGCGGAGGTCTGGGCGCATTCGGCTTCGCCAGGCGATCAAACGCTCGGACGCTCAATATTTCTGTATCACCTCCTGAACTACATCGACGTCAGAGACCGCTTTTACGGAGGAACACCGTGCGCATTCGTGTGCTGTCCTTTCTTCTCCTCAGCCTCGCCATACTCATGGTTACTACCGTCCCACCCGCTCAAGCCACACCCGCCGACGCCATGGCCGCATGTAGATCCGGTGCACCCGGTCACATGACGACGTTACAGATCAGTGGCGACACCAAGCCGTTAAAGTCGTTGACCGCGTTGTCGCCGTCGTTGGCGCCAGGCGATGTCTACCGGGTCACCGTCACCGGCAAGATCAAGGTCGGAGGGTGGCCCTGGGATCCGTCCTACACCGCCGAGGGCGCGGGCTGGTCCAACCGCGCACCGTCGGACGGATATTGGCCTCAACCGGGTCTACCCAAGTATGGGCTCATCGCCAGCTGGGTAGGCCTGCCAAATTGGTACTGGCTCGGCGCGTCCAGTTTGTGCATCCAATGGACAGGGTCTACTAATGAACAGGCCCTGATGGAAATGAACGACGAAAATCCCGTTGACAATAGTGGAACGTGGATAATCACATTCCATCAATATCCAGCCGCGTAATTATTTGACGGGGACAGTCAGCCCCCTGCCCTTCTACGGGTAGACAGCTGCACAATCGCAATTTTGTCATAGAAGTCACAAAACGGATCTTCAATTGAAAGCAACTTGAGCGCTCGCTTGACCGGTGTGGCGCTGCGGTGCCGAACTGCTGGCGGGTCCGTCATAGTTCTAATCACGCTTCGCCTCTGACCGCTGAGGTGGTGGCTGGGTGGGGGGTGACGTGGCGGTTGGTGAGGCCAGGGTGGCTGGGGTGAGCTGACCGCTGCCTGGGGGGTGTGGTGTGGCGACCCGTGTGGTGACCGTGGGCGATATCCTGGGTGGGCATGTTGGCCTGGATCTGGAGTGTTTCGACCGGATCTATCTCAATGGGTGGGTGCCGAACCTGCGAGTTCCGGGGCAGGTGGTCGGTTTTTACCGGGCATCTGGGTTCTCGATCCCGTCTTCGGCGATTTTGGAGCGGATCGGGTTGGGGTTTTCGTAAGTCGGTCGCCGAGTTCGCCGCAGCCATCAGCGACGAAGCCGCCAAGCGCGTCCGAGCGCAGATCCGCTGCGGCCACTGGTGCATCGAAAACCGCCTGCACTGGGTCCGCGACATCACCTTCGACGAAGACCGCTTCCAGATCCGCACTGGCGCCGGACTCCGCGTCATGGCCACCCTACCTGCGCATTCTCGCAATCAGCCTCCACCGCATGGTCGGCGCCACCAACATCGCCTAGCCCCTCCGGCACCACGCCTGGGGCCCACTCAGACCCGTAGAGCTACTCCTGATCAGCTAGGAGAGGACTTTGCCGGGACCCTGCCACTAGCCCTGACAGACAAACCCTCACTGAGCGTGCAGGAGAACACTGCCCAGCTCACCCCGCGTGACAGTCCGCACCTTTGCGCGGCGGTACTCCAACCTTGTCTGAATCATGCGATTCGATCAGGGACTCGCGGAGAGTAGCGAGACGGGTCTGTCACCAGCGTGATTAGGCGGGATGCCTTGTGTAACAACGCGCAATGCACCTCAGTTATCCTAGCGAAAGCGCTTAAACACCCTTGAGACGTTTTCGCTAGCAGGTGATCGCTGACAGTTATCAGTGTGTTACCCACCGCCACAGCTGCGTTGGTCGTGGTGGTCGCAGCGTGGCGGCAAGAAGTCAGAGCGCTCGACGCCAACTAAGTAGGAGGCGATGGGGATGCAGAACGGGTCCGGCAGTTCTATGCACGTGGCAATAGCAGGATTTTGCGTGCTTGCTATCGCGTTCGGGTGCGGCTCTTCTGGAGTGACGTGATCATGCTGCGAGTTGGTGGCTGTCGCGGTACTGGGCGTGGTGGATGCGGTGGTGTTCTTGGTCGAGGTGGTAGCGCCAGTAAGCGTCGAAGTCACCGTTGGAGACCAGTGCTCGTAGGGTGAGGATGGCTTCGGCGCCGTGGAGGCCCCAGCGGGCTCCGGTGATGTCCATGCGGTCTTTGACTAGGTGGCGGCAGGCGCCTTCGATGATGCCGGTGGCGATGGGCCATCCGCTGGCCAGGGCGGTCTGGTAGTCGAGGTAGGGGTTCTTGCTGGTTAGGTGGGTGGCCGCTTGGTCGGCGCCTTTGCGTTCGGATGGTGAGTAGCCGAACCGGGTGGCGCGGCGCCGGATGCCGGCGGCCACCGCGGCGGCTTTGCCTTCCAGGGATTTTGGTGGCCTGGCCGGCGGCCCAGGCCTCGGCGTCGGGGTCGCCGGGGTAGAAGAATGACCAGGCGGCCTTCCACAGGTATTCCAGGACGTGGATGAAGTCGGGCACGATGGTGACGCTGACCTGGCGGCGGGTGGCTTTGGCCTGGATGGCGTCGATCTGGGTGGTGTTGCCGCCGGCAAGGGCGACCCAGGGCCTGCGGTGGCTGGGGTCGCGGCGTTCGGCCTCGTCGGAAGCCGCGGCGATGACGGCCGGGATGTCGTTGGTGAGGCTGGCGGTCAGCCACTTGCCGCGGGCGTGCGGGCTGGGCGTGGAGGTGCGGGGTTGTCCGGGCCGGGAGATGACGTCACCGGGGGCACGAGGGGCAGGGGTGGCGTCATAGACACCGGCGAGCTCGGCCATCCGCTTGCGGCCATGTTTCTCGCCGGGGGATAACCGAGTCGCCAGCTTGTGGCCTGCGGCCCGCGCCGCCTTGGCGGTGGCGTCGGGCAGTGCCCCGGGTCGCATCACGATGCCCTTGCCGTCGAAGGTCAGGATCAGCAGGTCGGCCTCCGGGCAGGCGGGGTGTTCCCGCTGGGCGTAGAAGCCGGCCACGTCGGCGGCCGCCGCCCGGGCGAGCGCCTCGAGCTGGCGCTTGCCGGCCCGGACCCCAGTCGCGCGCTCAAGAGCGGCGCCAGCCTGCTCGAACGACCCGCGCGCGGCCTCGATCGCGGCGAGGCGCCGCAACCCGTGGGAATGCTTGCCCACGGGCAGGTTCAACGCCGCGTCCGCCGGGTAGAGGCCGGGCGCGCGGTAGGCGATCCGGGTCACAGTGACCGTTCCGAACACGGTGGCCAGATCGCGCTGGTGGCCCTTTTCCGCCCGGGCGCGCCCCACACCGTCAGCGCCGGCCACGCCCTCGGGGCGCCGCTGCTCACGGGCGGCCCGCAGGTCCAGGTGGTCCTGGAACAGACTGCGCGTCAGCTCCCGGGCGCGTTCGGTAAGCCGATCCTCAAGCTGAGCATGAGTCAGCTCACCGCAACCAGGATCGGCTAACCCCGCCACGACCTCCTCGAACAACTGCCGGGACCGGTCAAACGCTCCGGCCGCGGCCTCCACCAGCCCTGACCCGGCCTGCTGCGCGTACCCTGACACCGGGCTCCTTCTCAATTGCGACGTTCCGGACGTAAGACACCCCGAACGTAGCGGGAAGGAGCCCCTCAAGCGCTCAAGACACGCGCAAAACCGCAGGTCACGCACCCCTCCGTGCTCACTTCAGAAGAGCCGCACCCATCGCGTTCGGTGGGACATTCCTCGGAAAGGCGGCGGGGATTGGTTGCACAATTGGTAAGTTATTCGAATCGGAGCCGTGCCTGGCGTCGAGTTTCAATTCGGGGATCAGTAATGCACAGCTGTTCTTGTCGACTTCCCAGGTCAGGATTGGCGATAACTATATGGCTAGCGCTTCGGGGTTCTTCTCGAAGTGGTCCCGTGCTCGTGACGGGCGACAACTTGGGTGCCGCATGGGCGTTGCAGAGCTCGTACGCACCTATAGCGGACGAACCGGGCGCACACACTGTGTCCAGCAGCGCTCGTCCGGTCTTCCGGTGTCGAGTTGACCATCATCGCTGTCCGCTCGGGGAAGACATCGCGACTCCCGTCGATCATCTCAAGCGGTTCAACCCGGGGCCCGGGGCCACTCAGTGCCCACAGCCCTATCCTTGTTTGTATCGCTGCTGTGGGAACCTTCATTACCTGGAGGCTGCGGCCGCCCCCTCGGGACTTAAGGCGGCCCTACTGTCATCCTTGGTCGCCTCGACGGCCGAACTGGTTGGCTCAAGTCGATATCACCAATCCGCCGGCCCTCTTTCACCTGGTGTTCCGCTCAAGTTCGCGTTACAGCAAGCTCGCCGACGGGTATCAGGTGTTCGCGATCAACCGGAGGCGGGTGGGCCGCTGCCTGGAGCGGCGCAACACCTCGGGAGCCAAAAGCGACGGGCACGGCCTTCCGGGGTGGCGCTAACATGATCATCGTCAGCGAGTCGTCAGTGAAGGCGACACAACCAGTACGCACAGGCCGATACACACCGGCACGTCGCCGCAGTTCAGCGGCACACATCGACGCTCCCGGTACGTGGACCCGCAGCGAATCAGCGTTCTCACACGAGAGGCCAACCAATCAGCGCCTCCGGCGGGCCTCGGCTCCGGGATGGGCCCAAGATGAGCACTCGGATAGTGGGTCACCAGGGGCGCGGGTATCCCGCCGCATCGGCGCC
>DASTBN010000649.1:0-4659 GCA_035712045.1 Pseudonocardiaceae bacterium | reverse complement strand
CGAGGATGGTCGCCCCGTCCGTCCCGCGCCAGTGGGTCGCTGTGGGCTGGACGTCCGGCACCAGCGCAGCCGTCGGGCGCCCGCCGGCCACGTCGTAGATCGGCGCGAAATCGCAGGCCAGTGCGACCCGCACGATGCAGTTGACCGGCTCGCCGGCGTGGGACACCAGAGTGATCACTTCGCGCACGGCCGTGCCAGTCACCCACCGATCCCGTTCGACGAGCACGGTCGGGTCGGCTCCGGGGTTGCCCAGGCCTCTCGCGGTGCCCACGAACTTGGCTCGCGCCGCACCCTCGAAGTGCCCATCCAGCGGCACGGGTTCGACCCCGTCGATCGTGACCACTAGGCCCGAGACGATCCGCCGATCACCGGCGTACCAACCCGCCGCCGCGTCGCGGACCTGGCCGTCGATTGTCGATAACGCGCAAACGGGCGCCTGCACCGCAATCACCATGCCGTGCAGATACGGCTTCTGCCCCTCGCCCGACCTGGTCCCTGCGGTCATCGGCTCGACATTATCGTCGGACCGGCGCAGTACCGTGGCCCCGTGAGCACGCGAGCATCGCAGACGCGCCGGATCCGCCGGATCCGCCGGATTCGTCGATGAGCGCACCGTCTGAGGCGCCGCCCGACGCCCGCGAGGAGCATGCCCGTCTATCCCAAGAGCTGGACGAGCATTCCTACCGTTACTACGTCCTCGACGCGCCTACGGTGAGCGACGCGGAGTACGACGCGCTGATGCGCCGCATAGAGCATCTCGAGGACAGCTATCCCGAGTTGCGGACGCCCGCCTCACCGACTCAGCGGGTCGCCGGCACCTACTCCACGTTGTTCACGGCGGTGGAACACCTCGACCGCATGATGTCGCTCGACAACGCGTTCACCGTCGAGGAGCTCACCGCCTGGGCCCACCGCGTCGAACGTGAGGTGGGGGAGGTCCCCGCGTACTTATGCGAGCTGAAGGTCGACGGGCTGGCCGTCGATCTGGTCTACCGCGCAGGGCGACTAGTGCGCGGCGCCACGCGGGGGGACGGGCGTACCGGCGAGGACGTCACCCCCAACATTCGCACCATCGAAGGCGTGCCGCATCGGCTTAAGGGCGAGGATGTACCGCAGGTCCTGGAGGTCAGAGGCGAGGTGTACTTCCCGGTTGCCGGCTTCGAGGGGCTGAACGAGGCACTCGTCGCGTCCGGCAAGGCGCCGTTCGCGAATCCGCGCAACACCGCCGCCGGCTCTCTTCGCCAGAAGGACCCGCGGGTGACCGCCTCCCGGCCGCTGCGCATGGTCGTGCACGGTGTCGGGCGGGTCGAAGGCGGTCCGGAGGTGCTCAGCCAGTCCGGCTGGTACACCCGGCTGCGTGAATGGGGTCTGCCAACCTCGGCTCGGGCCGAGGTGAAGCCGGATCTCGCTGCGGTACAGGCGTTCATCGATCACTACGCGGAGCATCGGCATTCGGTTGAGCACGAGATCGACGGCGTGGTCGTGAAGGTCGATGACCTTGGCGTGCAGCGGCGACTCGGCGCCACCAGTCGCGCGCCCCGCTGGGCCATCGCCTTCAAGTACCCGCCCGAAGAGGTCAACACAAAGCTGCTGGACATCCGGGTCAACGTCGGGCGCACCGGGCGGGTCACCCCGTTCGCTTTCATGGAGCCAGTCACCGTCGCCGGGTCCACCGTGTCGCTGGCGACACTGCACAACGCCGATGAGGTCCGCCGCAAAGGCGTGCTGATCGGGGACACCGTGACGATCCGCAAGGCCGGCGACGTCATCCCCGAGGTGCTCGGCCCGGTGGTGGATCTGCGCAGCGGTGACGAGCGCGAGTTCGTCATGCCCGCTCACTGCCCGGAGTGCGGCACGCCACTGCGCCATGAACGGGAGGGTGATGTCGACATCCGCTGCCCCAACGCCCGTTCCTGCCCCGCCCAGCTGCGGGAGCGGATCTTCCATATGGCCGGGCGCGGTGCTTTCGACATCGAGATGCTCGGCTACGAGGCCGCGGTCGCGCTGCTCGGCGCCGGTGTGGTGGGCGATGAGGGCGACCTGTTCGGTCTCGATGAGGCGAAACTGCTCACGGTGGACCTGTTCCGCACCAAGGCGGGCAAGCTTTCCGCCAACGGGCACAAGCTGCTCGCCAACCTGGACACCGCGAAAGATCGCCCCCTGTGGCGGGTTCTGGTGGCCCTCTCGATCCGCCACGTCGGGCCCACTGCGGCACAGGCACTGGCCCGGGAGCTCCGCGCCCTGGATGCCATCGAGACCGCCGACGAGCAGGCGCTGGCCGCCGTCGACGGGGTAGGCCCCACCATCGCCGCCGCCGTGCGCGAATGGTTCGCCGTGGACTGGCACCGTGAGGTGGTAGCCAAATGGCGCACGGCCGGGGTGCGGATGGCGGAGCCGGTCGACGAGTCGGTGGTACGCCATCTTGAAGGGCTCTCCATCGTGGTCACCGGTTCGCTGGAGGGCTTCTCCCGCGACGAGGCCACCGAGGCGATCACCCGGCGCGGCGGCCGGGCCGCCGGGTCGGTGTCGAAGAAGACCGCGTTCGTGGTGGTCGGGCAGGAACCCGGCTCCAAGTACGACAAAGCCGTCGCGCTCAAGGTGCCGGTACTCGACGAAGCCGGGTTCCGGGTCCTGCTCAGCGACGGCGCCGACGCCGCCCGGGCCGTGGCAGTATCACCGGCCGAAGAAATCGGATAGTTGTATGATTATTGCTGTGGGCACGGATAAGTTCTCGGCGACCGTCGATGCGTCGCTGCTCGCGCAGGTACGAGCACATGCCGGGCCGCGTGGTCTCAGCGCGTTTGTCGCAGTGGCGCTGCGGCACGAGCTGGACCGGGTGCGACTGCGGAAGCTGCTTGACGAGCTGGCTGAGCAGCTGGGGCCACCGGATGAAGCCATGGTCACTGAGGCTGTCGAGGAGCTGACCGCACTCGTGCATCGGGTGCGGACCGCTGAGCTACCGGAGCAGCAGCATGCCGACACATCCTGAAGCGCCGGTGCTTGCTGTCCTCGACAGTGAGGCATTGGCCGCGCTGGCCTTCCCTCGCGAGCGGGCCCTTGCCGGTCGCCGCGCGCAAGCCGTGCTCGTCGCTGTTGAGCGGCTGGGTGGTCGAGCCTGTGTCCCGGCACCGGTGATCGCCGAGGTGGCCCGCTCGGCGGCCCGCCGGGCGGGTGTCGATCGGGTACTGCGGCAGCTGCCGGTAGCCGATGCCGATCGTGCGATCGCGACAAGGGCGGGGCTCCTGCTTGGCCACAACGGTCTCGACTCGTGCCACGCGGTGGACGCGCTCGTAGCCGCCACCGCGCTCGGCGCCTGCCCTGCGCTCATACTCACCGGCGACCCTGGCGACCTACGTCGGCTGGTCAGCGATGACCCCGGAGTGCAGGTCCGTCCACTGCTTTGAAGCGCGCGCCCATCTCAAGGATCTGCTAGACGCGGCCGAGAGGGGACGAGTCGCCGCAGTCCGGCGCGACTCAGCACGGACCGCGGTGGTGGACGTAGAGCGCTTGCGCCACTTCTTGGCGTCGGTCGTTCCCTCACGTGCTCAGGTCGTCGCGGAGGCGAACGCGTGGTCGGTGTTCATCCCCGGGCTGCCGGTGGCCGCTGAGGGTGCCACGTTCGACGAGGCGATCACTAAGATGATCGATGCGTTGCGGGAATACTCGGAAGACTGGCAGCACCGCCTGTTGGACGCTCCGAACCATCGTGACAACTGGGGGCTGGTCCAATTGATCAGTCTCAGTAGTGACGACCAGTTGCGTGAGTGGCTTGTCGGTACCCCGCGGTGACGTGGCCACAGCCGACACGCAAGGACCACGAGACGTTCTGCCGAGCCGAGGAATGGCGCCGAGTGCGAGACGCCCGCGGGTGGACCGGCACGTATCACATCACCTATAAGCTGGATCTCTTTGACGGCAGGATCCTGCGTACCCGCATCTCGCATCCGGTGGATCGCACCAGCTATGGGCAGGGCCTGTGGAAGCACATCCTCCGTGATCAGCTTGAGGTCGACGAGCCGCGGTTCTGGTCGTGCGTGCGAGAGGGCATCACGCCTGATCGCGGGCGGCCTGAGCCGCCCGCGGAGGCGCTGCCTGCCGACCTCGTGCACATGCTGATCTCGCGTGTCGGCCTCGATGAGTCCGCATTGGTGGGAATGAGCAGGGCGGAGGCGATCGCCAGGCTGGCGCGTTACTGGACCGAGGACAACTGACCAGCACACTTCATTCAGCGGTGGATCGGGGCTGAGCTGGGAAGACAGACAGGATCAACACATCCAGCAGTGGTGCATCGGGCCAGCCTGGCCGCAGCTGGGCGACCTTGCGCCAGCCCCATCGGGTGTAGGCCTGACAGGCGGTGTCGTTGCCTGGTTGTACGAGCAGGGTCGCGCGGGTCTCCTTGCGGTTGCGGAGTAGCTCGTCGTGCAGGGCGTGAGCGATGCCCTGCCCGGTCCAGTTCCGCCGCACCATGATCTCTGACAACGCGAAGGTTCTCGTGCCGTCCTCGGTGGTGAAGCCCGGCTCGGGCTCGGCGAGCAGCCCACGCCACCAGGCTGTGGCCGGGGTGAGCGGCCATCCCCAGGACTGACCGGCCGGTTCCCCGTTGATGTAGCCGATCACCAGATCGAAGCCGTCCCGGGAAGTGTAGGCGTCGAACCGTTC